>JAGFXV010000233.1 GCA_017861475.1 Bacillota bacterium
ACTGGTTAAAAACAGGGAGCACAAGAGCAGATAAATAAAAATATGCTTTTGACGTGTATTTATATGCATACCCAATCGCTCCTTTATGTATTGGCCAGTTGGATTATTATCTGCCTAATTATAATGCAAATGATATAAGAATACTACGTTTTTAATTAATATGGTTGCCGGGACTGATTCTGCCTATCCATTATCAACCGGGTTGCGCTGCCACAGCATGCGATTTTCACTGATGATGCAGCTAAGTTTTTCCTCGTCACAGAGATAAGAAAGATAGGAGCGCACCGTGCTGCCCACCAAAACGTACTGGTTGTAATCCATGACTAGCTTGTAGAAATCAAATACTTCTTTCAAAATATCCTCAAAACATTTGGCCTCGGCACAAATGGACAGAATGCGATCCATGATCTCATAAGCTTTGGCGCGGTTGACCTGCGCCAGCGGCCGAATATCAGTACAGGCTTCAGCATGAGCGGGAATGAACAATTTGGCACTGAGCTGCTCCACCAAATCCAGTGTAGCCAGATAGGCGCGTACATCATAAATAAAAGACAAATGATATTTGCTGATGATGTTTTCTCCAAACAGGCAATCCGCCAGAAAATAAACATTATCGTCGGTCTTGATACCGATCATATCAAAATAGTGGCCGCCCAGAGTTATGAATTCCAGGCCCTCCGGCAAAAAATCGTTTATATCATACGTCGGCTCACAGGCCTGGGCCATTAAAAACTTGTTTCGCAGTCCTTTGAATGGGTATCCGCCGTATAAAAACGATGGTTCAAGCAGCGGGAAGCGGGCAAAAGTATTTTCAATGGGGGTGGAAATGATTTTACAGCCGGTTTTTTGCTGCAGGAATTTATTGCCGCCGATGTGATCGGCATTGGAGTGGGTGTTAATGATACCGGCCAGGTGCCAGTTGTTTTCATTTAAAATCTTGTTGATTTTGCGGCCTGCGTCTTTGTCATTGCCGCTGTCGATCAAATAAACGTTCTGTTGATTGGCCAGATAAACCCCTATCTTGGCTGGGCTGTCGATATAGTAGGTACGGTCTCCCGCCTGGATTAGTTCGTACATGGGAATGCGGACTCCTCTCATACAATTCATCTTGGATTATATATTTAAAACTTTACAATGACAACAATCTAAGAAAAATGTACCACATGAAACACTATGGCTTTGTTCTAAAATTAAGAAATTTGTAAATTACTACAGGATAATTAATATAAATTAGCGAAGACATATTGATAAACAAAATGCCTGTCTGGCATGAGAAGCGAGGATCAGTTTTATGGGATGGCGAGATGTAAGCGAAGAAGAAATATTACAAGCCAATATAGAAAAATACAATAATGAACATATTTTGAGTTATTATCGGGATTTTAAAGAACCCAGATATGCTTATGCTGAATATGATGTTATATTCTCAGCAATTCTGCAGATGCTTGCAACTCGATCCGAACATAAGCTGCGGGTGGTCGATATGTGCGGCGGTGCCGGAAAATCAGCCTTTATATTTAAAAAACTCGTTCCACAGGCTGAAGTTACGCTGGTAGATCTTTCTGAAAAAATGCTCGATATTGCCAGACAACGCATCCGGGAAGAAAACATCGGGGAAATTGAAATTGTCCAGGAAGATGCCTTTACCTTTTTGAAGCGGGAGAGGGAATTTGATATCATTGTATTTTCCTCTGCGATCCATCATTTTAAAGATCCGGTGAATCTGCTGAACAGCGCTGCCAAGCGCCTGTCAGACCATGGGGTCATCATTACGATTGCTGAGCCCAATGGCTTGACCAAGACCAAACGCTACAAGACGTTGGCTTTCTTGTTTTGCTGCTGGGCTGATAAGATGACAATTATGAAAAGAACTGTGGATAGAGGTATGGGACTTCTTACCGGAGAGGCAGCTGCTGCCGCGGATGATTTTGATATCGCGGAATACCAGGCCTATAAGGGAATTAATGATTTGCAGCTGGAATATGATTTGCAAGCCGCAGGTCTTAACACGCTTTTACACATGCAATATCCGGCTGGAGGAGAACCGTTTATGACGAAGATTATGTCGCTATGCAAACTTCACTGGGCTTTTTGTTTGATCCTGACCAAGAAACTATGGGATGACCAAAAGCAGGTGGCTGATGGTCTGCAGAATAGGATCGGCGAAGGTCTGCCTTTTAAATTTAATTGTTTGTAGAAATGATACAGAGTTGAAGCTCCCTTCACATGAACCTACATGGCTGTTTGACACAACCAATGATGAAAATATTATTTATGTCATCCTGAGCGTTAGCGAAGGATCTACTTCCGACTTTCAGAAAGAAATTCTTCACTTGCGTTCAGAATAACAGAAACGGTATTTTCTTATTAAAACAATTTATGGCCTCGGTGACTAATTTGCTACATAATCCTGCTCCACATATTCCACTGCTGCGGTACGGTCCGTGATTTTATCAAGCGTATTGATCAGCGCTTCATGTTGGGCTTCGGTAACCCAGCCATCGATCGTTACCTGATCGGCAAACTCGGTGTCGGCCAACTTTATTAAATAGCTCAGACATTTGTTTTGAAAATTGCTGTAATAACTGTAGTCCAACGTAATTCTTAGATGTCTTGAATACTCCAGAACAATAATGTCAGCCTGCTCCAACGTTTTAATGACCGCATGGCTGTAGGCTCTGACCAAACCTCCCGTACCCAGCAGAGTCCCACCGAAATATCTGACCACTACAGCGATAATATTTTCAATTTCCTGCATTTTAAATACGTTTAGCATTGGTATACCTGCCGTACCGCCGGGCTCACCGTCATCACTGTGTTTTTCAATTATCTTCCCGTTACTTCTGAGCCGCCAGGCATAGCAATAATGGGTGGCAGCCGGATAGCGACGGCGCACATCAGCTAATATTGTATCCGCTTCATCAGTACTGGCAGCTGGGCTTAATACACATATGAAGCGGGATTTCTTTTCTGTAAATTCAGATTCTATCATGTTTTTGATTGATTTATAAAACATCAGCATTATTCCTCTAACAGCTAGAAGGGAATCGGATTCTATACAAAAATCACCCATTTCAAATTATAACCATAAAATGCAAGGGGAGATATATTTTAAAGGAAGAGAGGTGATTAACATGGCAGACGCTATTATCAGTGGAGAAATAAACAATTTCAACAAGGCCGAATTTTCTACGTCCCTGACCTGCCGTAATTCAGTACCTTACGGATCAATCAGGGGGGAAATCGAATTAGGTTTAAGCGGCAGGGGTGCAAGATTTTCTTTCAGGTCGTCCAGTCCTTCCCGGATTATTGCCAGAAAGGCCGGCATTACACGCTATGTATATGCGGTTTTTGGCCGGGTGACTTTAATCAATCGTCGCACAGGCTTTACCATAAATAATGCAAGAATCGTTCTGACTGCCAGGAAAAATGTTAACGGACGTCGCTCGGCAACCCTGATCATTTACCGTCCAGGACGGACTACGCTGCGAGTTTCAGGTTATCTTGAGGATGGCCGGGTATTTGTAAGCCGCAATGTTTCCTGCCAACTGTTGCTGCAATAAATATTCTTTGGTTAAATGCCGGAGGTTAGCGCCTTCGGCATTTCTGCTGAGTAGAATGGATTCTTGTCATGTCTCCGATGTTTTTATATTTGTTATTGCATAAATTCACAAAAGTGATATCATATTAATATAATTAGAATATCAAAGGAGGCAATTTTATGTTTGAAAAACAAGCGTGGAAAATGAATGGATTCCTGGCCCTTTTACTTTCCTTGATCACTTTATTTGGTGCGGGCTATGCGTTTTTTCAAGTACAGATTTTGGCCGGTATCCTGCTGATTATTGTTTTCGTTTTGATGGTTTCCAGCATAATGGTGGTTCAACCAAATGAAGCGAAGGCCATTACATTCTTTGGCAGTTACATCGGTTCGGTCAGGGAGAGCGGCTTGTGGATGACGATCCCGTTCACATCTAAACCAAAAGTATCGTTACGGGTACGTAACTTCAACAGCAAAATGCTGAAGGTCAACGACATCGATGGCAACCCGATTGAGATCGAAGGCGGCTACTCCCTGCGGGGCAATGCCGATCAAGTGGCCGGCGAACTGGCGGGCGAGATTCAGGAGAGATTGAAATCAGCTGGCGTTGAAGTCATCGAAGCACGTTTGACCCATCTGGCCTATGCGACTGAAATAGCCAGCGCCATGCTACAGCGTCAGCAAGCCACGGCCATTATTGCTGCCCGGCAGAAGATCGTGGAAGGGGCAGTGGGTATGGTACAGATGGCACTAGACAAATTGGAAAAAGAACATATTGTTGAACTGGATGATGAACGCAAAGCGGTCATGATCAACAATCTGATGGTAGCAATCGTATCTGATCGTGCGGCATCGCCAGTTATAAATACCGGCACCTTGTACTAGGCGGTGGGATTATGTCCTCCAAGAAAAGTTTCTTGTTAAGGATCAACCCAAAACTATTTGAGATTTATGAGTCCTGGGCGGCTGACGAATTGCGCAGTGTCAACTCCCATCTGGAATTTATTTTGCGTGATGCAGCGGTACGTGCCGGGCGCTGGCCGAAAGATCAATTGAACGAAGGCAGCAGAAATCTTGAAAATGAGTATAATGAAACATCTGACGACTAATGTAAATCAATAACGATATAATTTGGGGCTGTTCTTATTTAAATGAG
>JAGFXV010000234.1 GCA_017861475.1 Bacillota bacterium
GTTACAATGACTTCGCTTGCAGGAAGCCGATGATCATTTCCCAAACCTTGGGATCGAAAAACCAATCGCCGTGTCCGGATTCAAGTAATTCAAAACGGGCGTCCGGGATTTGCCGGGCCATGGCTTGTACGAACTCATACGGACAGCCGCCGTCATAATGACCAGCGAAGACCAGGGTAGGGGAGACAATCCGGCCCAACCGGTCGAAGGTGTCGTGCTTGGCGACGGCCTGTGCCTGGTTGTTATAGCCGCGCAGAAGCTGCGGGTTGGACTGCATCGCTTCCTTGGCCATCTGAAAATTTTGTTCTGCCAGTTTTACCTGTTCGGGGTTGGCTGCCATCCAGGCTTCGTCCTGTCTGGTATTAGAGAGCCTTAACATTTCTGCGGTTGATAAATCATAGAGATTTTCCATTTGGATCTGGGGCGCATTTTTGCCTCCGGCATGGGTGACTCCCAGAATTAATTTTTGTACTTTATCAGGGTAACGAAGAACCAGTTCCTGGGCGACCATTCCTCCCATTGATGCGCCGAAAACATGGTATTGATCCCAACCCAGGGCGGTTGCCAGACCAGCTGCATCATCGGCCATCTCTGCAATGCTGCCAGGCAGGATTGAGCTGTCCGATTCACCTAACCCGCGGGGATCAAAAGCAAGTATGGTAAAGAGCTTGGAAAGGGGAGAATCGAAAAGCGAAATCGGATTTTTCAAATCCGCTCCTATTCCGTGAATAAACAGGATTTTCGGACCGGTACCTTTTATTTCATAATGAATTTTCATTCCATTAACATTGATAAATGACATATTTAACACTTCCTTTGCTTTTTCACGATTTTTTTTTTCGCTCCGTTCATGAAAAGATCAACGCAGCTATTGATCGTCTCTGCGGCATTGAAGGTTTCGGGATGCATATAGAATTCCTGAGCGACCTCCACAAACACAAATTCAAACAGGGCGACCAGGATGTCAAAAGATAGGTCGTTTCGTATTTCACCATTTTTTTGTCCCAAAACAATGATCTCCCGGGCCAGGTTTCTCATACCGCTCTGCATACCGGCATCACGGCTGAGTGAAATCATATTTTGGATTTGATAAATAAAATACTTTTCAAAAATATCGCTCTCTTTTTGTATCCCTTCAATTAACATTTCCAATATTAATTTCATACGTGAGCGCGTATCCGGCAGCTCGCCGAAAGCTGCTAATCGTGGCTCATTATTTTCACGAAAAGACTGCTGGATATATTCGTTGATGATGGCTTCTTTGACAGGAAAATAGTTGTACAAGGTTCCCTTGGCAATATCAACTTCTTTGGCAATCTGCTCCATGGTAGTCAAATCAAAACTTTGTTCTTTAAACAACTGCATGGCTGTGTTAACGATCTTCTGACGGGTCTCTTCCTTTTTACGATCCATTCTGTTGCGGTCAGGTTCTTTTCTTTGATTCATAACATCACCCCTTGAACGATAATTTAATTGAACGTCGTTAAAAATTGAACGTAGTACAAAAATAATCTTCGTACATTTTATTTTACGATTCTATTCGTGTCAACCATAATATCTCTGGAAAAATTACCTGGGGTTTGACCTCTCTCACGTCAAAAAAAGGCAGAACTTATTTGATACACGATATAATGAGAGAGGACAGCAATTGTCCTCATTTGTAAGAATTTCTTAAGAATTTTGTTTTGTTGTCTGTAAGAATGTCCCGATAAAGTAGGTTTAGGCTTTACGGGTTTGAAGAATATAGCAAAGGAGGTGTTTGTACTGGAAAAACCGGTCATCCTGGTGGTCGACGACGACCGGGAAATCGTAAATGTCATTGCCATAAATCTGCAAAATGAAGGTTATACAGCTTTAAAAGCCTATGACGGCTTGCAGGCACTGGATATCATCAACAGTCAGCCGGTGCAGATGATTATTCTGGATGTTATGATGCCCAGATTGGACGGATTGTCAACGACCTTGAAAATCCGGGAAGAGAAGAATATACCCATCATTATTCTGTCGGCCAAATCGGAAGATACCGACAAAGTGTTGGGACTGTCCATCGGCGCGGATGATTATGTTACCAAACCATTCAATAACATGGAACTGATGGCGCGGGTGAAATCTCATTTGCGGCGTTATTTGAGCCTGGGGGACATCAATGTGCAGTCCCGGCCTGATCTTTTGCAGTCGGGCGGATTGTGTTTCGATGTGGAGAGTCATACCCTGACGGTGGACGGGGAACCGGTCAAACTGACCGCGACGGAGACGAAAATCGTTGACCTGTTGATGAGAAATCTGGGGCGTATCTTTCCGGCCGAGGAAATATACGAACGGGTTTGGCAAACTCCCGCTTATGGAGTGGAAAATACGGTGATGGTACACATTCGCCGTATCCGGGAAAAAATCGAGATAAACCCGAAAGAGCCAAAATACTTAAAGGTGGTATGGGGAATTGGATACAAAATTGAAAAAATCTAAACCATGGGCAGTTTGGCTCTGCTTTTTTTTAGGGCTCAGCATTATTGGAGGTTTGATATTTACCAGTCTGGCTGCACTTATGGAGGCGAATGGTGATTGGAAGGTTCTCAGCACGCCTTTTATGGATTACAAAAATACGCAGGCATTTAAACAACAAACCAGTGAATATTTTAACGAGCTGATATCTCTGGCAGAACCCCCTGCGGCTGACGGCACGGCTGATGAGGAAACGGTTCAAAACCGGCAGGATAATATAAAAAACGTACAGGGCTATTTAAACCGGGAAGGAGCAAACCTTAAATATTATGCCAGCAACGGCGATACCGACCTGGTAATCAAAAATGCGGAGGTCGACTTACCGATCCTACCTTATCGCGGAATCAGCGGCTATACATATGTCTGGTATTATGACGGCTACAAAATACAGGTCTTTGATCATGGCAAACAAGTTGATACCCAGCGGTTGGACAGCGGCTACCAGAATACGGTTATCAACAATTACCAGGACAACTCATCCCAGGGGACTAATGAACGGGTTTTGCTGGCGGTCAAAGATCAACTGGTAAAGAACCCTTACGGTTACTCAACGTATTACCAGGAAAAACAATTCTTGTCAGTGATCGGTTGGGTCTATATAGTCCTGGCCATTGCCGGGATCGGACTGCTGGTCTTGGCGATTATCCGGCGCCGGGACAGGAAGGAGTTTGAACGCATACTGGCGGCCGGGTCGAAGGAGCTTTGGTTCGAGGTGAAAGCTTTTGTTTCCTTGTTTCTGCTCTTTCTGCTGACCAACGTATCCCTTGGCATAGGCAGTGGAAGCGACCTGCTGGGATGGGTTTTGAGGACCAGCTTTGCTGCCTGTTGCATTTTATTCGTGCTCTGGTGGTTTTATCTTATGTTGCTGGATTTGATCACCAATAAAAGGGAGTTCTTTACGCATAATATCGTAAATTCCCTGATTGCCTGGTACCGGCGTTATGAACAGCAATATTCCTGGCAGAAAGGCATGCTCAAACGAGCCTATGCACTGGTGGCTATCGAAGCGGTTTTAGCTTTAACCGCCTTCATTTTTTTATACGTGTCTCTACACTCAAGTTCAGTCTTTTTTATTATAGCGTTGCTTCTGGCCGGTACCGGCATATATATTCTTTATCGTTATTTGCGCCAGTATGAGCAAACCCTGACTGATCTGGGCAGGCTGACTGATCATATTGAACTGATCAAGAACGGAGAAATGAACGGTCGTTTGGAACTTGCGGCTGATTCAGCCATGTATCCGGCGGCGGAGAATTTGAACGCCATCCAGGAGGGGATGCAGACTGCAGTGGCGCAAATGGTGAAATCCGAACGCATGAAGATCGACTTGATCACCAACGTATCCCATGACTTGAAGACACCTCTGACCTCCATTATCAGCTACGTTGATCTGCTGACCCGGGAAGAAGATCTGCCCGAGCATGTCAGCGATTATATCAAGATCCTGGCGCAAAAATCCGAGCGGCTCAAGCAACTCATCCAGGATTTGTTCGACCTGTCCAAAGCCAGCAGCGGCAACGCGGCACTGGATATGGAAAAGTTGGACTTGGCCC
>JAGFXV010000235.1 GCA_017861475.1 Bacillota bacterium
AGCAGTATTGTCAAGTACTGAAACAGCAAACGCCAGCGATCCAGCACTTCCTTTAGATTTGGAAACGGATGCTGTCGTGATATTCGATATGGCTTTGAGCAAAATATCTCCGGTTGAAGATGTAAGACTTGAAGTTCCGTCAACAACCGTTTGGGCACTGGTATTAATAACCAGCACGGTAGGATCCACGGGAAGATTCAGCAATAAACTATTCAAAAGCAGTTCCAGATCCGCAATTGATCTAAGGCTTATATCAGTTGCAGAAAGTGTACTGTTTGTTACAGTAATTGTTGCCCAGGTCTTTTTTATATCAAGGATACCGACAGCTATCTGTGGACTAAGCTGTTTGCTGGTTGCCTGCAACAGCAGACTCCCGGTTGCGGTTATGGTCGTATCGTCAAGATCGATCGTATTTAGTACATCGGCAAAAGGATTTGAACTTCCCGATTCGGTCGTTGAAATCAAACTTATATTGTTACCGCTAATACTTCCGCCGCTGATAATAATGTTCTCAGCTTCCAGGATCAGATCAGATCCAGCCAGTAAAATGTTATTGGCTGAGTTTGAAATCGTATCAGTGCCGGCCCCGCCTCTAATTGTAAAAGACAACAGCGCGTCAGCACACCGGGTAAGGTTCAACCCGATCATATCGTCGCCGCCCAGACCATCTACGATAACATTTTTCTTATTAGCAAAGATTGTTTTCTCAAAGTGAGGACTCTGAATCTCAATCGCATTAAATGTATCGCCACCTTTAACAATCGTACCGTTGACAATTGAAATGCTGTCATTGCCGTCGGTTCCTTTAAAGGTTATGTTCTCAGCATCGCTGGAGTCCTCAATCGGCTCAATATTCTGGTAAAACAGCATTGAGCCATCAAGTGAAATGCTCCCGGAATGAGGGTCATAGGCCGTAAAGATATTATTGGCAAAACTGCCGCCCTGGATAGCAATCGCATCAAAGCCATCACCTCCATCATAACCCAGCCCGGCTCCTGTTATGGGGTTGCCCTGATCAAAGTCGACGACCAACCGGTCGTCACCTGTTCCCCCCCGGATCATTACATCAGTAATTGCCGGACCAACATCAGGAGAAGGTGAACGGTCTCCATGTTCAGGTTTTTCTGAATCGTTGAACGGGGAACCACTGGTCGTTATCGTATCATTTCCGCCGGCACCATCCAATACAATATTACTGTTAATGCCTTCAAGCAATACCTGCATATTGTCATCCTGTTCGGTCCCGGTTATGTTCACAAAATTTGAATCCTTGACGGTGATGTCACCATTGACCTGGAAACCATTGAAACCGAATCCGTTCAAACCATTCATATAAATGTTGCCATTGACAATCGGAGTGCCAGCATTACCAGAGGCACAAATCGATACATCATTCAAGTATGGTTGTATCGAACCATCAAAGGTAAGACTCTCATCATATACTCCGCCATCGATCAAGACGGTTTTGGCGGCAGGGTCATTGGTCAAAGCAGCATTTATTATATCCTGCAGCGAGAGACGGGGGATATCCTGCGACTGCATGCTCAGTTCCATTGATGCGACAATTTCATCAGCTTCCGGATTTGATGGAGTTTCGCTTACGTTTTCTTCTGTTGCATCATTTTGTGACGAACTGTCACCCGTAATCTCATCATCGGTTGCATTGGAATTATTCGTGTCATCAACAACTGTATCGTCTGTAACGGTTGTATCATCACTAGCAGTTTCATCATCAGCCATGTTTTGGTTATTTTCATTGGTATTATCTGTGGTATTTTCAATTGCATCTGTGGTTGTGTTTTCTGTTGCGGGTTCTTGACTGGAGATATCATTATCTGAAGAGGTTTGATCGTTGTTATCGGTAGTATCGGCAGAAGTGTTATCGGTATTGTTTGTATCGGTCGAAACTTGAGAAGAAGTGCTATCTGAGGAAGTGTTGGGGGCAGACGTATCCTGGGAATCACTGGCCGAAGCAACACTATCCGTACTTGCTCCGGAAACTTCTCCGGAAACAGCTGTATCTGATTCTGCCCAAACCTGTTGGCCTGGAAAAGCAATCACCAGCAAGGCTGCCAGAAAAGCAACACAGAATATCCTCCCTAAATTATTTATTTTAATATTATTCATTCTATTAAATAACATGGACACACTTCTCCTATTCTTAAGATTACCGACACATTCCCAATATACCATACTTTGCATAAAAACCGAAGTGTTTCCATGAATTTAATTTTATTTACGTAATAGTCTTTCGTCACTTTTATACTAACTATTTCTTATTTAGAGCATTCAGCGCCTTATTTGCATCTTCCGCTAATTTGGCGTTGGATGTTACTTTAGTCACCTCCGTAAAATCATTTTTAGCCTCATCTATCTTGTTCAAATATAAATATGCAAGGCCACGGTTAAAATATACGATATCCTGCGCGTTATTATGTTTAATGGCCAGAGTATACTCAAAGACTGCTTTTTTGTAATCCTTCTGCATCAGATACAGATTGCCACGCTGTGAATAAGCCAGACCGTATTTGGGATTCACTGCGATTGCCTTATCCAAATACTTCAAACAGGTATCATATTCTTTCAGGTTAAAAAAAGCCAGGCCCATTCGATAATACGTTTCCGCATCATCGGGAACGTATCTTAAATACGTCTGCCAATCAATACTGGCTGCCTCATATTTTTGCAGATAAAACCTTGCCAGTCCGCGTTGCTGATAAGCAACTGCCAAATCAGGCTTGCGATCTATTACTGTGGTCAAGTCCTGTTCCGCTTTTTGATAGTTGCCCTGCTGCAGGTAAATCAGGGCGCAGTTGTAATAAGCGTTGGTATAATCAGCGTTTTGGAAAATCACGTAGGAAAAATCGCTCAGGGCAGCATCATAATTGCCCATAGCCAGATAAATGCTGCCACGATTGTTGTAAGCGTCAATATATTCCGGAACCAGCTCAATCGCCCTGGTGAAATCCTTCAAAGCTGCTTCCAGGTTTTTCGACTCCCGGTAGGCATTGCCACGGCTGAAATATAACAGGGGATTGTCAGGAACAAGTTCCAAAGCTTTGTTAAAATTACTGATTGCCTGGGCATAATCCTTTTGATTGTAGTAAATGTTGCCCAGATTAAAATATGTTGAACCAAGGTCAGGATCCAGTTGGGATGCCTTCTGTAAATCTTCAGCTGCCAGATCATACTTGCCCAAAAGGCTGTAAGCATTGGCCCGATTCAGATAAAACATGGACTGTTCAGGTTCAAGCTCGATCGCCCGGCTCCAATCAGCGATCGCTGCTTCCTTGTTATCCATTTTAAAATAGGTATTGCCTCGATTATAAAAAGCAAAGGCATGGTCAGGATTCAAACTAACCGCTTGGGAAAAGTCTTTTAAGGCCGATTCAAAATTTGATAATGATAAATAAACACTTCCGCGGTTGTTGTAGGCTTCAAAATATTTCGGAGACAGATCGATGGCTTTATTGTAATCAGCAAGTGCTTCCTTCGCATTGTTATTATCGCGATAAGCATTGGCGCGGTTAAAATAAATTTGTGCATCGTCTCCTGTTAGTTGCAAAGCCTTGCTGTAATTTTTTAGCGCGCTGTCATATTTTTTCAGCTGATAATATAAATTGCCAAGGATGTTACAAGCCAACTCAGAATAACCATCGATCTGAATCGCTTTTTGCATATCAGCGATGGCCGCCTCATACTTCCCCAAGTGAATATAACCAATACCACGATTAACGTATAATTGGCCCAGATCAGGTTCCAATTCAATGGCATGGGTCCATTCCGTCACAGCTTGGAAAAAATCACCCTGGCCATAATATATATTCCCTTTGCTTTTGAATAAATCAGCCGAGGAGTTGGTTGGGCTGGCTGTCTTGGCCGCTTCTTCAAGAGATTGCATAAAATATCCTGCTTCCTGTAAAGCTGAAGATACTGCCGTTATATCAGCCAGAGTCTCGTTACTGCCAATAAAATAGTCTTGCCCTGCATCAGCCCAATCCTGCCCGGATACAGTGACAGAAGCATTCCGGTTAAACAAGCTGGAAGATAGTCC
>JAGFXV010000236.1 GCA_017861475.1 Bacillota bacterium
CCATCGGGTCAATGATTGCCAAATCAGATCTGAAAGACCTGGGGGTCCACACGGAAATGCTGGTTGATTCCTTTGTGGATATGTATGAAGCTGGTCGCATCACTGGTCGAAAAAAGCAAAACTATGCCAACAAGATAGTCTATACCTTTGCCATGGGAACCAACAAACTGTATAATTTTTTAGACAATAATCCAATCTGCGGCAAATATCCGGTTGATTATACGAACGATCCAGTCATTATCGGCCAAAACAACAAAGTAGTAGCCATAAACAATGTTGTTGAAATAGATCTTTTCGGGCAGGCTTGCGGCGAGTCTTCCGGACCCAGGCAAATTTCCGGTACTGGCGGACAATTGGACTTTATCTTAGGTTCATACCGGTCGAACGGAGGCAAGGGATTCCTCTGCCTGAGTTCCACGGTCAAAGGCAAGGATGGTCAGCTCATATCGCGCATAAAGCCCACCATTACGCCCGGCGGCATCATCACCGATCCCCGCACCATCAGTTATTATGTAGTAACCGAATACGGCATCGCCATGTTGAAAGCCAAGACCACCTGGCAGCGGGCTGAAGCCCTGATAAATATTGCCCATCCCATGTTCCGGGATGAATTGATCAAAGAAGCGCAACAAATGAAGATCTGGGTGAAAAGCAACAAACTGGAGTAAAGTACCTGGCACCAATTTATTAAACTATTTAAGCCTTCTATTGCAGAAGGCTTTTTTTTGCGGCAAGTAGGTGCCAAATTATTGATAAAGAACTGAACCGCCATACTTTCTTAGGAAAATCTTAATCTTTATATAAGAAAGAATTATAACTTAATCAATTGTTTTTAGTAAAATATGATTATGAAGGCATAGGGGAAGGAGCTGAAAACGGTGAGCTACAAGGTGCTGGTTGTTGACGATGAACGGGAAATTGCTGATTTGGTTGAGCTTTATCTGCAAAATGAAAATTACACCGTCTATAAATATTATTCTGCCCAGGAGGCGCTTGCCTGTATCAATGAAACGGAACTTGACCTTGCCGTATTGGATGTTATGCTGCCCGATGGCAACGGTTTTTCAATGTGCCAAAAGATACGGGAAAATCATAATTATCCTGTGATTATGCTGACGGCCAAAGAAGAAGAAACGGATAAAATTACGGGACTAACCCTTGGCGCAGACGACTATATAACCAAACCATTCCGGCCGCTGGAATTGGTCGCGCGAGTAAAAGCGCAATTGCGCAGATACAAAAAATACAATTCCGCGCCGGCCCAGGACGAAGCGGTGATTGTCCATTCGGGGCTGGTGATTGATGTAAATACCCACGAGTGTTTGCTGAATGAAAAACCATTGTCGCTGACCCCCACGGAATTCTCGATTTTAAAGATTCTCTGTGAACAAAAAGGAAATGTGGTCAGTTCGGAACAACTCTTTCATGAAATATGGGGAGATGAGTATTTTAACAAAAGCAATAACACCATCACCGTTCATATCCGGCACTTGCGTGAAAAAATGAATGATTCGGTGGAAAGCCCAAAGTATATCAAGACCATATGGGGAGTTGGCTACAAAATTGAAAAATAAAACCCTGCAAAGAAAGCCCTATGCCAGATTGATCAAGAAGATGTTTTATCAAACCCTTGGTATCCTTGTCGTGGCCATCATAACGGTGTTATTGATTCGTGCTGCCGGACAGGGATATATCGGCAACCTGATCACCCAATTTATTGCTTTTGCCCTGGGACTTGATTGGGAAATGGCCAGCAGTATTTATCATTTTTATATAAGAAATAATCTTGACACCATTATGATGGCCACGATTATTGTTTTTTTCATTATCATTTTCCGCTTTTCACTGTCCTGGTTTACCCGGTATTTTGATGAAATTGTGTCCGGCGTTGATCAATTGGCGGAAGAATCTCCGTTTAAACTATCCATGAGTCCGGAACTGTTTTTTATGGAAGAAAAGCTGAATCAGGTTAAAGATAAACTGGAAAGACGCGCCCGGGAAGCGCAGGAAGCCGAGCAGCGGAAAAATGACCTGGTTGTTTACCTGGCCCATGATATCAAAACGCCGCTTACTTCGGTCATTGGCTATTTGAGTTTAATGGATGAAACGCCTGATATGCCTGTGGAACAAAAAGCCAAGTATGTCCATATCACACTGGACAAGGCCTATCGGCTGGAAAACCTGATCAATGAGTTTTTCGAAATCACCCGCTATAATCTTCAAACCGTGCCGCTGAAAAAAGAAAATATCGATTTGTATTATATGCTGGTACAGATGGCCGACGAGGCCTATCCCCAGCTTTCAGCCAAAGGCAAGCAAGTGATGATTCATGCCGCAGAAGATATAACCATTTTTGGTGATCCGGATAAACTGGCCAGGGTGTTCAATAATATTTTAAAAAACGCTATTGCTTACAGCACGGATCGCAGCACGATCAATATCACCGCAGAACAGCAGAATCATGCAACCATGATCCGATTTGAGAATGAAGGATCGATCCCCCAGGAAAAATTAGACTCGATTTTTGAAAAGTTTTATCGTTTGGACGATGCCCGTTCCACTTCCACCGGCGGAGCAGGTTTAGGCCTGGCCATTGCCAGAGATATCATCACACTGCACGGCGGTTCAATTGAGGCCAAAAGCGATTCACTGCATACCAGTTTTATGGTTACACTGCCCAACACGCCTTAGCGCCCCATGAAAAACCAACCCCATTTGTTTAATCTCAATAATTTCTCAACTTTTTCTTAATAAATTTACAACCTTTCATTAACGTATGCCCTGTCCTCGAGCGGTAAGCTAAGGATAGCGAAAGCAAAGCGTTTTTGGGAGGTTGTTTTATGATCAATATTGCGCCTATGCCTTACCTGATTCCCGGACTGGCCGTTGCTTTATTTATTTGGGCAATATGGCGCCGCAAAGGTTTTCGCCCGAGGAGTGCAAGAGTTCTTGCCATCTTTGCATTGTTTTTTGTTTTCATCGCAGGTTTTGCAAAAGTCAATCATGAAGTTAAGCTTCTCGTAAATACACCCCAAAACAAACCGGCTGTAGCAGGGCCAACAGAAAATCTTGCTGACGCAGAAATCGCATCGGATATTATTGCGAAAAACGTTTATTTCTATAATGTCGATACGGATAGCGTTCTGTTTGAAAAGAACAGCGATCAACGCATCGCCCCGGCCAGCACGGCCAAAATGCTGACTGCACTGACTGTATTGGATTACTGCGATGAGGAGGAGGCAGTAGCGGTCGGGCAGGAAATCAACCTTGTCGCCAAGGATTCTTCCACCGCCGGGTTACACACCGGCAACATCCTAACCGTTCATCACTTGCTGAATGCTCTATTGCTGCCGTCCGGTAACGATGCTGCTTACGCGCTGGCCGTTTTTGCAGGGAGAAAAATTTGTGGAGATGACAATATTTCCATAGACAAAGCACTGACGGTCTTTCTCTGCAAAATGAATGAAAAAGCCGCCGATATTGGAGCCAATGATTCCAATTTTGTCAATCCT
The DNA here is from genome assembly GCA_017861475.1 of Bacillota bacterium. Lineage (GTDB taxonomy): Bacteria > Bacillota > Syntrophomonadia > Syntrophomonadales > Syntrophomonadaceae > Syntrophomonas_B. Next base: position 3,513 of record JAGFXV010000236.1, read on the forward strand.
GACGGCTATGACGCCTCCGCGCAATATACAACCGCGCATGATCTGGCCTGTATTGCCAAAGAGTTCATGACTTCAAGCCTGTTGCGTGAAGTATCCGCTACCTGTCGCATTTCTGATGTCTGGCTGAGCAACCAGGGAGTAACCTATTACAATACCAACGAATTAATCAATCCGGCCAGTCCTTATTACTGTCAATACGCAGCCGGAATAAAAACCGGAACGAGCAGTGAGGCAGGATGCTGCCTGGTTTCTGCAGCGTATATAAAGGATGCGTTGTACCTTTGTGTGGTGATGGGCAGTTCTGAAAACGGTCGGTGGACAGACAGCTTGAAGCTATACCATTTGGTTGAGTAAAAGAGTAACTTCTTGTTAATTCTTTTCACTGTACATAGATGTTACAGCCATACCGGGCTGTAGCTTTTCTTTGCCAGGGTCAATTGGGTCAGCAGCCGGGAATCAAGGGTTTTGGCATAGATATCCCGATAGATGACCGGGATCGGATAGAAGGTGACCGGATTGCCCAAGGTCAGG
>JAGFXV010000237.1 GCA_017861475.1 Bacillota bacterium
CGTTGGCATGTATTTTGCAAATTATAAGAATCAAACCAGCAAACAAAGCCAAACCAAGGAATACATCAACGGTTAAGCAACCTGGATCAAGATGAAAATCTTGCGGATAAGATCTTTGCATGAGAATTAGGAGGTGGCAGTTTAAGTTTTCGTTTTTATTCAATGAAATAAAAGCAATTAATGTAATCAAATACTTAGGAGGTAATTTACTAATGGATTTTAATTTCACAAAAGAACAACAGATGCTCAAGGACATGATTTACAAATTTACTGATAATGAAGTTAGACCCCAGCAATTGATCTGGGATAAAGAGCCTGGTTACCCCGATAAGAATTGGATGAAGACATATGCTGAATTGGGTCTGCTGGGACTTGCCTGGCCGGAAAAATATGGCGGACAGGGCCTGAGTTATCTTGAGTCGGTTCTGGTTATGGAGGCCATAGCGCGTGTTTCGCCGCTGGCTTCTCATCCTATCTTCGAAGCCAATCATGGTCCAATCGCGACCATATTTTATTATGGAACTGAAGAGCAGAGAGAAAAATGGATTCCTCCGGTTTGTTCAGGCGATATCATCATGTCGGTGAGCATGACGGAACCGGATGCCGGCTCAGCATTGACTGACCTGACCACAAAAGCGGTATTGGACGGCAATGAATATGTGATTAACGGACAAAAGAGATTCTGCACCGGTGCCGGACATTCTGAAGCATATTTGGTTTACGTGCGTCTGACTGATGACAAGGGAGCTAAAGGGATAGGCGCCATCGTCGTGGAAAAAGGAACACCTGGTTTGAGTTTCGGTCCCAATGAAACATTTATGGGCTGGAGAGGTTTCCCCAGCGGAGATGTAATTTTTGAAGACTGCAGAGTTCCCAAAGAAAACCTGATTGTTCCTGCGGGCGGTTTTAGCAAACTGATGACATCATTCAATGTTGAACGTTTAGGAAACACAACGATGTCCGTAGCAATATGCGAAGGAGCACTTGAGGAAGCAATTAAATATTCACAGGAAAGAAAAGCATTCGGCAAACAGATAGTAGAGTTTCAGGCGATTCAATTGCAACTGGCTGAGATGGCCTTAAGAACACAGGCTGCTCAATTATTGCTCTATCGCAATGCTGTTGATGCAAGCCAGGGCACGCTTACTGTGCTGAATTCTTCGATCGGTAAATGTTTTGCCAATGAATCTGCCAAAATCGTTACGGATATGGCGGTCAATATTTTTGGCGGATATGGTTTCTCAACTGAATATCCGGTCGAGAGAATGCACAGAGACGCTGTAGGATGGGCAATTGCAGGCGGTACTCCGCAAATGCAGAAGATAAACATTGCAGCTTCGCTGGTAGGCAGAAGATTTAACCACAGAAAATAGTTCTGGAAAAGATAGCGATGTTAGGGAGAACGATTGACCTTTTCGATTAATCGTTCTCCGATCATATTTTTGGTGGTGAAATTATGGATTTTAGGGAAATCATACTCAGGCAGAAGGATGGGATCAGCACCATTATTTTAAATCGGGCTGATTTAATGAACGTTTTGACTTTTGATATGTTGAGGGAATTGCAGCAGGGGTTGAAATATTGTGCCAGTGACGAGGCTACCAAAGTGATTGTTCTGACAGGAACAGGGCGGGTATTTTCAGCTGGCGGGGACATCAAGACGATGGTGTCAGGAATGAATACCAAAGAAACCATCAGCTTTATAGATGCATCCGCTGAAATGATCAGACTAATCACTTCGATCGATAAACCAATCATTGCTTCCGTAAATGGACTGGCTGCGGGAGCCTGTTTTGATTATATTCTTGCTGCTGATCTGGCGATAGCTTCGGAGAATGCCCGTTTCACACAAGGCTTCTCGAAGCTTGGGATGCTGCCGGATGCAGGCGGGACGTATTTTTTACCTCGTATATTAGGGTTAAAAAAGGCCAAAGAGATAATTTATACAAACCCTGTAATCAGTGCAGTCGAGGCTGAAAATATGGGTATTGTTAACCGGGTAGTAAAACATGAGGACTTGGAGCGGGAAACAATGAAGTTGGCTGAACAGTTGGCCAATGGGCCTTCCCAGGCGATCAGCTTGTGTAAATTGATCCTGAATCGCAGTCTGGATACAGATCTGGATAATGCGTTGGCAACAGAGACTTATGCCCAGGTAGTTTTAATGCAGACGGAAGACCATAAAGAAGGAATTAATGCATTTCTGGAAAAACGAGACCCGTTGTTTGGCAGATAAAATTGAAAACAAAACATGAATATATTCGGTTGGTGATTGATGAACGATGTTGGCAATGACCATTATTGAAGGGAACGATCTAAATGAAACTATACTTTTTTGACGGTGGCGCATTAACGTGTGATAAATCTTCAATTACGCTGAACAGAGGAGCCGGGACGCTCATCGATATTCCTATAACATTTTTCCTCGTACAGCACCCCCAAGGCAACTTGCTTTATGATACAGGGCTTGCCAGGGAGTGTCTTGAAGACCCTGACAAACACTGGGGCATTGTAGCTAAAAGCTACCAGTTCAAGTTTTCAAAAGAGCAATACATTACTGAACGACTGGCGACAGTTGGAATAAAGCCTGACGATATAAAATATGTGGTAATGTCTCATTTGCATATGGATCATACAGGCGGTTTGAGAGAATTCCCCAAAGCCAAGATATTAGTACAGCGTCGGGAGATGGAATGGGCGTATACGGCTGATTGGTATCAGAAGGCCGCTTATGTAAGAGCAGACTTCGACCAGAAATTGAAATATGAATACATTGAAGGGTTGGAACAGAACCCCTATGATGTGTTTGGAGACGGATCAGTTACGGTATGGCGCACCCCGGGTCATACGCCGGGACATCAGTCTGTTCTGGTCAAACTGCCTGAATCGGGATCATTTATGCTTACCCAGGATGCCATCTATACCAGCGAGATCTTAAACAAGAAAGTGCTTCCAGGTGTTTGCTGGAACAATGAAGAAGCTGTAAAATCAATCAAAATGATCCAGCATATGCGTGATAATGGTGTTAATATTGTTTGTGGCCATGATATTGACGAATGGAAGCAATGGAAAAAAGCTCCCGAATATTATGCATAATGGAATCAGGAGAGCAATGTGCAGCTGGAAATAATAAAAATTGTATATTGAATGGTGAGGAGGGTTGGCTTTGCTTATTATTGAACTAATTTATGTAAAGCCCATTGAAGAAGTTGAACAAAATGTTGTAAAGCATAATGAATTTCTTGACAAGTACTTTGAGGCTGGTAATTTCATATGTTCAGGAAGGAAAAATCCGCGAGTCGGCGGAATTATAATTTGCAATGAATCTGATCAATCGGAGGCCGAAAGAATTATTCAGGAAGATCCGTTTTTTATCAATAAAGTGGCAGACTATAACATGATAGAGTTTTTACCAACCAAGTATGCAGATGGATTTGAAAAATTTATAAAATAAATTTAACAGCTCCAAATAATAATGCAATGTGGGGCTGTTGCAAAAACAGCTCTTAGGGAAGGACAAAAGACGGCTTCTGGCATCTGCCAGTCACCGCCTTTTGTCTATTGCCGTAAAAAAAAATTTATATTGAGAGTCGCTTCATCAGGGCATGAAAATGCCGCCGTCGCAATGAATGACCTGACCAGTTATATAGGAAGCTTCATCACTGGCCAGGAAGAGACACAGGTGGGCAACTTCTTCCGGGGTACCGGCCCGTCCCAGAGGAGTGATGAGTTTCATGACCTCGCGTACATGCTCAGGAATGCCCCAATACATATCGGACATGATCGTACCCGGAGCCACAGCATTTACATTAATACCTTTGGGGCCAAGCTCTTTGGCCAATGAACGGGTAAATCCAACCAACGCTTCTTTACTGGCCGAATAATTGGTTTGACCTATGTTGCCAAAACGGCTGGCAGATGAAATGTTGATGATTTTTCCGCAGCCTTTCTCCCGCATGATTGCTGCTACCGGCTGGGTCATATTGAAAGTGCCTTTCATGTTGACGTTCATGACCCGGTCCCAATCTTCTTCATTCATTTT
>JAGFXV010000238.1 GCA_017861475.1 Bacillota bacterium
CATCATATCATTCATGACGCATTCACCGGGCTTTTTCACCCAGCAGCCAAAACATCCCTTGCAGGATGCCAGGTCATTCCTGCCGATACTTATCAACTCTGTCTCCAGGCCCCGGTCATGTAAAAACGTGCCAATCAAGGTATTAAGTTTGTGAAAAGTTTCGGTCTGGTAGTCCTTGTCGGATATTATGGTAGCTTTCATGATATCCCCCCTTCAATACTAATTATACATCCAACCATTCCGAAGTATGATCCATATCATACTGGAGCTGTTCCAAAAATACTTTTAGATGATACCCCTCGGTGGTTGCATGATGCGCTGTAATGGAAAGAGGCATTTTTATTTTTCCGTCTGCTTCTATAAAACTGCCTGCTTCAAAACTGGGAACGTAATAATCTTTAATTCCATGATTATGAAGCGAAAAACTGTTGAAAGTAAACCACGGTATACACGATACGATATAGGCATTGGCAAGGGGTATCCCCTTGGCTGAAAGGATGCCGTGGCTGTCGCCGTATTGTCTGGTATCTTCCAGGTAAGATCGATAAAACACCTGAAAGTTGTCATCGTATTCCGTCCAAAGCAATGATGTGGTTTTATCATCCTCATGAAACTGGGGGTAAACCGGGGTGAGATGATCCCAGTACCCAACCTCGCCGTTCTGCACGCCCATGCGTAGTTCCTGTTGCTGGCCCACTGCCTTGGTGATCAAATACAGATAGGCGGGGAAAAATTTGTATCCTTTTGTTTTCAACGTCTCTCTAAGCCTGGTAACATCCATTGTCACATTGAGCGTATAAGTTGTGGGAGCCATTTGGGTATAATAATAAAATGTCTGGGCCATCGGCCAGGTTTGCATATCGATCGGATGAAAACTTATTTCCAACTCCATTACGTATTCACCCACAATCCATGCTGATTACAGCCAAAATAAATTTTACCGCCATACATTTTGGGAAAGCGAACTTCTCCGCTTTGTTCCGGATAGAGTTTAACCAGTAAAATACGATCACTGCTTACATGAGCAACAAAGCTTATATAGTGCGCTTTTTTCATTTCATGGGCAAAGGTAATGTAGTAATCGTCTTCCACCGTTTCAACGGTCAGACAATGCTTCTCGTCACTGGGCTTTGGAATCAGCGCGGCAAGCTTTCTTCCGCAGCAGGACACCTCCGCCTCTCCGGTGGTTGTTATGATATTTGCGCAGTTTGGGCATACATAAAATTTTATTCTTTTCATATTTCCTCCCTCAGCATCGTTTGGCTCCAAATCGCCTGACAATATTTTTTCAATATTTACTTCCAATACTTTGGACAACTCCTGGAGCAAGGATACATCAGGACAACCCAACCCACGTTCCCATTTTGAAATCGTTCTGTCGCTAATGTTCATGGTATCTGCCAGTTGTTTTTGGGTCAGTCCCTTTTCCTTGCGCAAACCATATATCAGTTTTCCAACCTTGTAACAATCCATGTGAATCCCTCCCATGTCTTAAGTATAATTACAGGCAATTGAAAATGCAGCAAACGCTCCGTAGAGTTGCATAGAATTTCTGATGTAACCCTGGATAAAAGATGACGCCACCGGGGCAACCCGGTGACGTCCTGTGTAAATCATTCTCATCTCAGTTTTGTTTCTATTCATATCTCAGCGCATCGATGGGATCGAGTTTGGCAGCCCGGTTGGCCGGATACAAGCCGAAGAAGATCCCTACTGCGATGGAAAACAGCGAAGCGATCAGCACGGTTGGCAGCGATATGCTGAAGGGTATTTTTATGGCAGCGCAGATCAAAGCTGCGCTTATCATTCCCAGAATGATCCCTATCAAACCGCCCAACAAACTCAACACGGTGGATTCGATCAGGAATTGGCGCATAATATCCTGGCGACACGCCCCGATGGCGATACGGATACCGATTTCCCTGGTTCTCTCCGTGACTGACACCAGCATGATATTCATTACCCCGATGCCGCCCACCAAGAGAGATATGCCGGCAATGGCGCCGATGATCAGCGTCAGAATTCCGGTCACTTTATTGGCCGACTGCATCTCCTGCTCCATATTGAAAAACTGGTACACTTTTTTATCTTTGTCCCCATGCCTTAATTGCATGATTCTCATCACCTGCTGGGCCACTTCGTCGACCCGATCTTTGCTTACGGCAGTACCGTCAAGCTCATAAGCCCCGTTGGATTCGTACATGGTGTAGTACAAGCTGATGGGGATATATGCCTCCGGCCGATCTCCTCCGCTAAAGATCCCGGTCGCGGATTTGCAGACGCCGATCACCATCACTGGATTGCCGGCCAGCATAATCTTCTGATCCAGAACGTCGCTGCCCACACCGAAAAGATCATCCGCCAGTTTTTGATTGATGACCACCACCCGCCGGGTCGAGGCGTTGTCGCTGGTGTTGAAAAACCTTCCCTGGGCGATCTGCACATTGCGGATCTGGGCGTATTCTCCATCGGTTGCGGTTAACGAACAGCTTTCTTTTTTACGCTTCGTCTGGGCGGAGGCAGAAGTATAGGCTACCGGTACGATTGCCTTTACGCCCTCCACCGATTCTTTGATGATCCGGCAATCTTCCTCGTCCATCTGGTAGCGCTCATAGTCTCCGTCTTCAACCTGACTGATATAAACAGCAAAAAGATTGGAGCCCATGCTCTCCAATTCACCCATTATTTCATCCCGGCCGCCCTGGCCGATGGTTATAACGATAATGACCGCCATTACGCCAATGATTATACCCAGAATGGTCAGCGCGGAACGGAGTTTGTTGACCCATATTCCTTCCAGGGCTACTTTGATCATTTCTCCCCAGTTCATTCCGCCACCTCCCCTGCCTCGTCCAGCTCAGCCAGCTGTTGCGCTGCCCGGACCGGATTGGCCACCTGCTCGGATTTAACCAATCTGCCATCCCGAAAATGGATAATTTTCTGGGCGTGATTGGCTATTTCGGGTTCGTGGGTGACCAGCACGATGGTCCGGCCTTGCTGATGCAATTCTTCAAAAAGGGCCATGACCTCTATCCCCGATCTGGTGTCCAGGTTGCCGGTAGGCTCATCCGCCAAAATAATTCTGGGATCGTTTACCAGCGCCCGGGCAATCGCCACCCGCTGTCTTTGTCCGCCAGACAATTCATTGGGCCGATGGCGGGCGTGATCAAGCAACCCGACCTTATCCAGTGCAGCCAGGCTGTGCTCTTTGCTGTAGGTCGAACTGATTCCGGCATATAACATGGGCAATGCAACATTGCGTACGCAATCCAGCCGGGGCAAAAGGTTAAAGGTCTGGAAGACAAACCCGATCTTCTGATTGCGGACCTTGGACAACTGTTTTTCGTCCTGCGATTTCACATCTACCCCATCCAGGATATAATCACCGGTGCTGGGCTTGTCCAGACAGCCGAGAATATTCATAAGCGTTGATTTGCCCGATCCTGATGGCCCCATGATCGCCAAAAACTGACCCTCGGGCACCTCCAGGTCAACGTTTTTCAAGGCTTCCACACGCACCACACCGGTATCGTACGTTTTATACAATTGCTTTATCGTAATCATTTTTCCTGAACCTCACTGCCATCCTTCACTTCTTTCGGGGGATTGACAATTACTTTGTCTCCCTTTTTCACTCCGGACTTCACTTGAATGGAGCTGTTATCGCTGATTCCGGTTTGGATTCTTTGCAGCTTGGCTTTGTCGTCTTGAATCAGATAAACACAGGAATGACCGCCTTTTTCAATTATGGAATCAAAAGGCACCACCACTGCTTTATCAAGGATAGCGGTAGTAATTTTTAGGTCTACATTATATCCGGGCCGCAATTGGCTGTTCTTTTGAATGGAGATGATTACCGGAACAGACGTTGTTTCACCCTGATTCTTGGTTTTGGTGCGTGCCTCCAGACCAATCTCCTGTACTTTACCGGAATAATTTACATCCGACAGAGCGCCGCTGCTGATGGTTACTTTTTGCCCGAGTTCTATCTTGGCGGCATCCGCTTCGGCGATAT
>JAGFXV010000239.1 GCA_017861475.1 Bacillota bacterium
TTGGCCGTCATTGGGGTAGGCCCGGTAGGTTTATCTACCTGTCTTCTTGCCAAAAAAACTTATGGAGCACGTCAGGTTATTGCCATTGACATTATTCAGAGCCGTCTTGATCTGGCGTTTGCCAATGGAATCGCTGATGTGACGCTTAATTCTAGAGATGAAAATTTCGCTGCCAAGTTTATGGCTGCAACGGGCGGGGGAGTTGATGCGGTTATTGAAACTGCCGGAACGGCGCAAACCCTTCAAATGGCATTTGAGATGGCACGTCCCGGCGGAATCGTATCAAATGTTGCAGTATTTCCCGGCCCGGTTGAACTTCCAATTCCGGCTATAACCGTCAAAAATATTGCTTTCAGATCAGGTATTCAATTCTGCGAAGGGGTTGAAGAAATCTTGCAGCAGATACAGAGCGGTAAAATCGATACACGATTTATGCAGACCCACCGTGCTCCATTGAATAATATAATCGAAGGTTATGAAATTTTTGGTAATCATAAAGACGGTTGTGTAAAATGGATGGTTACTCCATATGAAGAATAAAATTATAATGAGCTGATTTAAAAATTGAACAAAATCCTGCAATATATTTATAAGTCTAATCATGAAATCAAAAAAAGCAAAATGGAGATACCAATTGGTGTCTCCATTTTGTTATTAGCAATGTAATTGTATAAGGTGATATCAGAGTGTTCCCCAAGAGGGAAATCATGAACTCTCTATCTGATATATTTTAATTTCCTCGCTTCTTCCATAAGCTGATCGCGGAAATCCGGGTGGGCAATGCGCACCAATTCCTTAACTCTCTGTCGTAGGTCAAAACCTTTCAGCCACGCTACCCCATACTCAGTAACCACATACTGTACATCATTGCGGGTGGTAGTGACCATTGATCCAGGAGTAAGCGTAGGAACAATGCTGGAGTGCAGTTTTCCGCTTTTATCTTTATACGTGGAATAAAGGGCAAGAAACGCCTGACCGCCATTGGATCTCCAGGTGCCTTCCGTAAAATCCATTTGTCCTCCGGCACCAGAATATTGTCGGGTACCGATCGCTTCAGAAGCGCATTGTCCGCTGAGGTCAACTTCCAAAGTGGCATTGATGGAAACCACATTATCATTTTTAGCTATATTATAGGGATCATTGATCCACTCCGAGTCGTACATTTCAATCATGGGGTTATCGGCCATAAAATCATACAGCCGCTTCGTACCCATGGCAAAGCAGGCCGCCCATTTGCGCGGCATCAGTTTCTTTTTGCTGCCGGTGATGGCTCCCGCCTCATACAGGTCAACCATCGTATCGCATAACATTTCGGTGTGAATGCCCAGATCCTTTTTATGGGTCAGATACTTGGCAACCGCGTTGGGCATTCCGCCGATCCCCAATTGCAGGCAGGCACCATCAGGTACTCTTTCGGCAATATATTGCCCGATTAATTCATCCTGCTCAGAGATGGGAATGGGCGGCAGTTCAAATAACGGAACATTATTTTCCACAATGGCAGTCAGTTCCGAGATGTGGAAGTGGTTGTTGCCAAATGTTCTGGGCATGTTTTCATTCACTTCTGCCAGAATCTTGCAGCCTGGATTGCGGCGAATGAAACCGTATATATACTCCGGATTGGTACCGGTACTGAAGTACCCATGTTTATCCATGGGCGACACAGTGATCAGGCCTGCGTGAAGTCCGACCCGGGCCGTCATTAAAGGTCCGTCCTGCAGGCGATGGGGAACATAGGAATAGCTGCCCTGCTCCAGGAAATATCTCTCCAATGGTCCGGCATACATGGTGTCCAAGGTATTGTTATTTTGATAACACTGCTCAATAATTTCAGGATTTTGCAAAGCAGACATTCTGACTGATAAAGAAAACAGAATTCTGGAATCCTTGATTTCTCCGCTGGCCATCCGGCGTACCAACGCATCAACGATCTGCGTCGGCTGACCATTGATAGAAGCGGACGCTATCAAATCGCCGTTTTTGATAAATTTGACTGCTCCCTCCGCTGTAGTAAGTTTGCTCTTATACATTTCCTTCCATTTATTCTCCATATAATGCAACCTCCCCCAATTTAAACGCTATTCGTAAATCTTTTCGCCTTCAGCAAACGCATTTAAAGCATCCATCTCGCTGTTACGTTTTACCCCAGATGACAATTCAGCTTGTCTTTCCCGGTAATGTTCATGCTGGATGATCAGACTCATGATTTCATTGGTACCGACCCAAATCATGGCCAATCGTAAATCACGCACGATTTTTTCAATGGGATAAACGTCTGTGTAGCCAATACCGCCCATTACCTGCATAGCCAGGTTGGCCACATCCCAACATTGTTCGGTAACAAATTTCTTGGATTCAGAAGCCATGCGCCGGCAGCGGCTGGCTTTGACCGTTCCCGAATCAATTGCCAGTGCAGTAGTATAAATCATAGCCCGGGCACTGTCCAATTTGGTAACCATTTCCGCTATTTTAAAACTAACGCCCTCAAAATTCTTAATTTCGGTGCCAAAGGCCTTGCGCCGAGTGCTGTAATCAGTGGCGATCTCCAAAGCCGGACGGGCTGCTCCGATTGTCATAGAGGCGGTACCGAACCTTTCCGGTATCATCATCTGGTTAAAAACAGTGCTGGCCCCGTTTAATTCCCCGATAATGTTTTCCTTCGGAACCCTGACATTTTCAAAAACGACCCGCGCTGTTCCGCCCCCGCGCGATCCCAAAAGATTATACAAATATTCGGTCTTGACCCCCATGTCTCTTTCCACCATAAAACAGGTCATGGACTTGGATGATGGTGCTTCCGGATCAGTTTTGGCATAAACCAGGAAATAATCAGCCCCTTCGCCTCCAACGATGAATCGTTTTTGTCCGTTCAGAATAAAATCATCGCCATCTCTTCTGGCAATCGTAGTTGCCCCGAAGAAATCTGACCCTCCGCGCGGTTCAGTAAGACATTCGGCGGCATATTTTTCTCCTTTGCAAATAGGCGGCAGGAATTTTTTCTTTTGTTCCTCGTTGCCGAAATGCACCAGTGCTTCGGTGACCACATCTCCGGTAACCCCCCAGGCACACCCGAAAATGTAACCGGGTACACAAATTTCTTCAGCAACAATAATATCATCCTGCCACTGACCACCCCGTCCGCCGTATTCCTTGGGCACCCTGATCCCGATCAGATTACGCCGTCCGGCTTCGGCCATAAATTCTTTTGGATATTTGATTTTATCAGCATCCATATCCAAAATATATTCACGGGGAATCCATTTTACAAAATCTCTTGTTTCATCTCTTAGCTTCAATTGCTGCGATGTCATCAGATAATCAAACATTTTTAATCACGCTCCCTATCTTGGAATTTCATTACATTTCCTATATTAGATATTACGACCTGTAATAAAAATATCCTCCAATTTTAATTGAATAATTTAGATATTTTAATAAAAAAATATCAAGATTATTAATTGTTTTAGCGCTAAAAAGGTAAACGGTTGCTTGGAATATCGAGGATATTGCTGTAAGCAAAGGTTAAAATCGGCCGCTTAAAAAAGCAGAAATTTCTGTTTAAAATACTTAAATATATCATAAGCTAACTATTAGATCATACTTTGATATGGAGTGATTCATTGAATGCGTAATAGAAATGTAATAATATTCATTACAATTGTAATTGGAACTTTAATGATACTGCCTGGTTGTTCAGGCAAAAGTAATAAAGAGAGTAAAAAACCTGCGCAGCAATCTACACAAAAACCGCCTGAAGAGTTGAAAAAAATGGTTAGTGATATAGAAGCTATAATTGCCGATATTGCTAAGCTGATCAATATGAAGAGTTCGACCCAGCAAATGAAAATTACAGACTCAAACGAAAATCAAAGCAATACTTCAAAGCAAAATAGTAATAACAAATCGGGTGATTCTCAAAACAAATCAACGCAGAACAAACAGCAGAGCGGACAACAGAGCGGGCAGACAAATTCCGATTCTTCCATGCAACTGCAAAAGAGCTGGCAGACCCT
>JAGFXV010000240.1 GCA_017861475.1 Bacillota bacterium
ACGATATTATGCAGGTCTGCAGGGCGACAGGAAGCGTTTTTCAATACAGCCTCCAGGTCCAAAATGCTTCTTTCCGGATAAGCAAAAAAATCACCTGTTATAAAAGCACTTTTAATAACCTCCCGATTGCGGTCTAATCGCAGCGATACACGGATTAATCCGCCGTTGGTCTTATGTTCTGCTATACGTAAATCATTTTCCTGGGGAAGGGTACGATTGCCACGAATCCATTCTTCCGATTGGAATTTGGGCAATTCTTTTATATAGGCATCCTTTTCATATTCAGTAAACCCGCCTGGTTCAAGTGTAATCCCCAGGACTTCTGATATTCCTTCCGCAAGCGCTGCTTTTATCTGCTGCATCGGAGGCAGATAACCCAATACCTCTTTCAGACAAATCACTCTTTGTTTAAAGGAGTCTACCTGTTTATCCTCCAGTTTTTTGATCGGAAGCTTCAGGCAATTTATCATGGTATCAACATCAAAATCCGTTAACAGCGTTCCCTGATACAGGAAAGCATCTCCGATCTCCGTTCCACCTGTACCAGAAATCTTGCGACCGCCTACCTCAATATCATTGGTCGGGCGAAACCTGGCCTGTACCCCAAGACGATCAAGCCCTGCCACAACACTCTCGCACATCAACCGATACATATCTTCCAATCGTTTAGGTATGCCTGGCGTGTTTTTTGGTGCGAACAATTCCCATCCCAGTTGAGATTCATCCCAATAAAGATTCCCCCCGCCGGTAATCCGCCGGTTTATCTCAATGCCATGCTGACGGCAATACTCTTCTTCAACCTCAAGTTCTACCGATTGATGGTATCCAACCAGCACACAATGAGGAGAAAATTGCAAATAGCGTACAGTATTGGGAACCAGACCGGCACTTCGGGCATTGAGGATAACTTTATCCAGAGCCATATTATCTGCAGCCGGTAGTGAACCTGTATCCAACAAACGCCAGTTTGTGTTCATGTTTAGTTTATCTCCTGTTCGTTTTTCATTTGTTCAGCCACCCAGGCAGCATAATCCTGCGCTTTCATTAACAATTTGATTTCATCAGGATTGCTTAATTTGATCCGATACATCCAGCCCTCTCCATAAGCATCAGCATTGATTTTACGAGGATTCACAACAACTTCAGAATTATTGTCAATCACTGCCCCTGATACCGGTGCGGTCAAATTTCCAACCCACTTCCCGGATTCGATTGACCCGCAGCGTTCCCCCCGGGATAAAATTTCACCGCAATTCAACAACTCCAAATAAAGGATATCTCCCGTATTGCTCTGTCCAAAGTCGGTCATACCGACCAGCGCTTCTTCGCCGTTTACTTTTATCCAAAAATCATTGTTGTCGTAAAAAAGATTTTCAGGTATTTGATAATTGTCAACTTGCATGGGTAATCTCCTCCTGCCTATTATCAGGGTTGGCTGAAATCTCAGCCAATAAATCTTCGTTCCATTCCCGCCCGATAAATTCTGTAACCGAATTTCGCCTGCCATAAATATCCATATCTTCAACGATTCCCTCGCGTACCAAAGCTACCGCAATGCAATCTGGCCCGAAACTTTTCTCCATCAGCATCAAACCTTCAGCTATTTTTACTCTTCGATCGTGATATTTGCGCCCCGGCATTTGCAGCCAATCCTCACTGGTGTATCGTTCAAACAACTCTTTTGCTTTGTCTGCCAAGGTCTGATCCACTTCAGTAAGATGTAAATCGTCCCATTCAGTTTTAAATTCTTTGATCAGACGCCAAGCCAGATCATTATATGAAACGGGATAATTCATCCAATCTTTGATGGTAGTCATATTATTCTGCATTGACCTTTTGAAATGATCACGGAATTTGTGAAAAGGTACCCGAAGCACATTACTCATCACTTCAAAATTAAAATCCAAAAGCATATTACCGACATAAGCTACACCGTTATCAATGTCCCCGCAAGCATTGCCGGAGCATTTTTTCCCGTTCGCGGCGAGGTCCGCAGGCTTTTTAAGTTCAGCCGGAACGCCCAACTGTTGATAAACTGAAATGGCAGGGTTCAAAAAGTTTTCATAATACTTGTGCCTTCGCAGCGGCAACCGTGGATTGTCTCTTCTCATAACCAGTTGAAAAAATATTTGTCTGTTGTCCAGATAGACCACCCCACCACCGGTTTCACGTCGGAATACAGGTATGCCGGATCTTTCACAGTATTCCCGATCGATCTCCTGTTCCAGATCATCATGCAGACCCAAACAAACATAAGGAGAAGAGGGATAGCAGATAATCAAACCTTCCCGTCCCAGATGAGCCAGTGCATGATAAAAGCATTGTGATTCCCACCAGGTAACTTCACCCAAGTTAAACAGATCCACTAACTCTTCCCCCTACATAACCAGAACCTAGAAAATATCGTCGCCGCTCTTGAACTCCAGTCCGGGGTGATTATCAAATCTAACCACACCGATGGCAGCTTTGCCTTCGACTGCTTTTTTCACCGCAGCCGTTCCTTCGATACCAAATCCTCCGCACAGTTCAATGGCACCTACACCGGCAGCAACAAGTTCTTTTGCCGCTTTTACCGCCATCGCATAATCTTTGACACCAACTGCGGTCAAATCAACCACGGGGCTCTCGACAACCGCCCGATGTACTTCATAATCTGCATCCGGAGCCACAAAAATAAACGCCGCCTTTAATTTGTCCATAATCTCCACTCCTTTAATTTTTTATAATCAGCCTTGTCGGCATGATCTCGTGTGAAATTCGCACAAAATTGATATCGGCAACAATCATTGCATTGCTTCCAGAATCAACTGGCTTAAATCCATGACCCTGACCTGCAGCTTGCCTTTCTGGATGGCACTGGTCAGCATCTGCTCACACTGTTGACAGGCTGAAACAACAATGGTTGCCCCTGAAGCTTTTATTTCTTCTGCCCGCAACGCCGATATTTTTGTGGCCGTATCGGCGTCAACACTCTGGAGATTGCCGCCTCCGCCGCAGCATAATGATGACTCGCGGTTATGGCTTAATTCCACAAACTTGACCCCGGGAATACTTGTGATAATTTCGCGGGGTGCATCGTAAATTCCGCTGTTTCTTCCCAGATCACAGGGATCGTGGTAAGTCACCACTTCATCCATCTCATTCAGTTCGATTTTTCCTTCTTTGATCAATTTGGCCAGATATTCAGTGGTATGATAAACCTCCAACTCATATCCGTCCAGATATTCGTCACTCTCATATTTCCACACATGGTAGCAGGAAGCACAGCTGGCAATCAGGGTGTGAATACCCAATTCTTTTATCTTTGCTACATTGTGCTGAATAAACTGCTTGGAGTCTTCAACAAACCCGGAACCGATCAGCGGGAATCCGCAGCACCATTCTTCCCCGCCCATGGTGGTAAAATCTACGTCAGCTTCGGTTAAAATCTCCGCGATGGCCAGTGCAACCTGTGATGCTTGGGGAAAAAAGGCGGATACACAACCGACAAAATAACAAACATCAGCACCGGCGCGCGGTTCAAGGGCTTCCGGTTCATCCAGGTCTTCCGCCCATTCCAAACGATCATTATTATTGAAAGTGGTTATATTCTTGTTGGCCAAAAGATTGGTGCGAATGGCATTATAGCCTTTGGGCGCTTTCCCCATTTCAGCTATGCGCCGGCGCAGATCCAGCCACAATTGACGGGTATCAATCGCTGTGGAGCATTCATTGGAACATGCGCCACACAAAGTGCACTGCGACAAACGATTGATAAAATCATCGGTAACCGGAGCAGGGTTCTTTTTTGAGAATATATCCTTGGCCATGGATATCTTGCCCCGGGGAGCTGCTGATTCCCAGCCAACCACTTTATAGACCGGACATTTGCTGCGGCAGTAACCGCATCGGGCACAAATCAAAGCCTCATTTTCCAGTGTGGTATAAAGTTTGTCATTTTCTTTGCTCATCTTTTACCACCCCTTCCCCAAGACTTTTCTTACTCCGGCCAGGACATCCATA
>JAGFXV010000241.1 GCA_017861475.1 Bacillota bacterium
ATTATGAAAGAGCATAGCGGAAAAAATACCCCGATTGAATTCTTTGAATCTGGCAAACAGTGTACCTATTGCCGGGCGCAAAGGAGTCAGGAATATGAACTGTGCAAGTATTGCGGGGTATACAGACAAGGACTGGAATCTATGGCAGAGTTGTGGCCGGGCAACAAAAAACCGAGTGCAGGCGAATCTCTGGCCAGGTTTGATTTTAGCAGCAAAGAAATGATAAAGTTATACTGCCAGGCCGGCCTGGACCGTAAGCAAATCGAATCTCTAATGGATAAATTTGTCAGAGACAATATTAGGCTTATCGTCACGGACAAATAGTCTGACTGGCAACCACAATTACAGTCTGACAGCTTGAAAAGAAACCCGCCATGCTGTCATAAGGAAAAGGAGCGTTCAGGATGAAACCAAACCGCTTTGTCGTTTTGGAAAACGGACAGGTTTTCAGCGGTAAACCATTTGGGGCAGAAGGAGATATCCTCGGTGAGATTGTTTTTACCACCGGCATGACCGGTTATCTGGAAACATTGACTGACCCCAGCTATTATGGTCAGATCGTGATTCAGACATTTCCTCTGATTGGCAACTACGGAGTGATTCCCGCCGATTTCGAAAGTTCTTCTTCCCATGTGAAGGCTTATATTGTTCGTGAGTGGTGTCAAGTTCCATCCAATTTCCGTTGTGAGGGTGAGCTTGACGCTTTTTTAAAGGAGCATAATATTCCCGGCGTCTATGGAATAGATACCCGGGAATTGACCAAGGTGATCAGAGAAGTTGGGGTCATGAATGCCAAAATCACCTCGGAAATCGATGATCTTGACAGGATACTGACAGAGATCCGCAGTTACCGGATCGAAAATGCCGTGGAGAGCGTCAGCAGCAGCGAGATATCGGTGGAACAAGGAGAACCGGGCGGTTTTAAAGTGGTGCTGTGGGATTTCGGAGCCAAGGAAAATATTCGCCGCGAGTTGCTGAAACGCGGCTGTGAAGTGATTACCGTACCTTCCCATACATCGGCCGAGGCCATTGCCGATTTAAAGCCGGACGGGATCATGCTCTCCAACGGACCGGGCGATCCGGCCGACAATACAGAAATCATCAGCGAACTGGCCAGGCTGAGTGAAACCGGCCTGCCGATCTATGGGATCTGCCTGGGCCATCAGCTGCTGGCTCTGGCGGAGGGAGGAGAAACAGCCAAGCTGAAATACGGTCATCGCGGAGCAAACCAGCCGGTCAAGGATTTGAATCAAGGCAAAGTATATATAACCAGCCAAAACCATGGTTATGCAGTTGTACCCGAAAGCCTTCCTTCTCATGCGGTCATGCGGTTTGTCAATGTCAATGACGGGACTTGCGAAGGGATCGAATATAAAAACATGCCGGCTTTTTCTACCCAGTTTCACCCGGAAGCTTCAGCCGGGCCACTGGATACATGCTATTTATTTGACCAGTTTATGGATCTCATGCGGGAGGAGAAAGCAAAATGCCGCTGAACCGGAATATAAAGAAAGTACTTGTGATTGGCTCGGGACCGATTGTCATCGGACAGGCCGCCGAATTTGATTATGCAGGGACGCAAGCTTGCCGGGCCCTGAAAGAAGAGGGACTGGAAGTCGTATTGGTAAACTCCAATCCGGCTACCATCATGACCGACTATGCCATGGCCGATCAAATCTATATCGAGCCAATGACCCTGGAAACGATCAAGAGGATCATCATCAAGGAACGCCCTGACAGTGTTTTATCAACGTTGGGTGGACAAACCGGCCTGACGCTGTCCATGCAGTTGGCCAAGGAAGGATTTTTGGAGAAAAACGGGGTCAAATTATTGGGGGCCAATCCGGTCACCATCGACAAGGCCGAGGACCGGCAAATGTTTAAAGACACCATGCAATCGATCGGGGAGCCGGTCATTCCATCTCTGGTCGTAACTGATGTTCCTGCTGCGCTGGCATTTGCCGGAGAGATCGGCTATCCGGTCATCGTCCGTCCGGCGTTTACGTTGGGGGGGACCGGCGGGGGAATAGCCCATAATGAAAAAGAATTGCAGGAAATTGCCGCCAACGGCTTGCGGCTTTCGCCCATTACCCAGGTGCTGATCGAACAAAGTGTGGCCGGGTGGAAGGAAATAGAATTTGAAGTAATGCGGGACAGTGCAGGCAATGTCATCACAGTCTGCAGTATGGAAAATTTCGACCCGGTGGGAGTACATACCGGCGACAGCATTGTTATCGCTCCCGCCGTGACTCTTTCGGACAAAGAATATCAGATGTTGCGTTCCGCCGCCTTAAATATTATCAGTGCGCTGGAAGTGGAAGGGGGCTGCAATTGTCAGTTTGCGCTGCATCCTACCAGTTTTGAGTATGCAGTAATTGAAGTCAACCCTAGGGTATCGCGCTCATCCGCTTTGGCTTCCAAGGCGACCGGCTATCCGATCGCCAAGGTGGCGGCCAAGATCGCCATTGGTTATACCCTTGATGAGATCAAAAACGCTGTGACCGGAAAAACCTATGCCTGTTTTGAACCGGCACTTGATTATGTGGTGGTAAAACTGCCCAAATGGCCATTTGACAAATTCGTTTACGCCCAGCGTACGCTGGGCACGCAGATGAA
Source organism: Bacillota bacterium (assembly GCA_017861475.1). Lineage (GTDB taxonomy): Bacteria > Bacillota > Syntrophomonadia > Syntrophomonadales > Syntrophomonadaceae > Syntrophomonas_B. Next base: position 2,617 of record JAGFXV010000241.1, read on the forward strand.
GGCAACCGGGGAAGTAATGGCGATCGGCACCAGCTTTGAACAGTGCATCATGAAAGCGGTGCGAGGAGCGGAGATTTCCCTGGACAGTCTCAATCTGCCCAAGCTGAAGGAACTGTCCGACCTGCAAATTGAACGACTGCTCACCGATTGTAATGATGAACGCCTTTTTGTAATTTTTGAAGCCCTGCATAGGGGGATTTCCTGTGCATCCATTCATGATGTCACCAAGGTTGATCTGTGGTTCCTGAACAAGCTGGCCAATCTTGCAGCGCTGGAAAAAGAACTGGCCGGCGGGAATTTATCCCCGGAATTATATCTTACCGCGAAAAATATGGGATATCCCGATAAAGTCATTACCCGTCTTTGCGGCTGCGAAATCGAATATCCGCGGCAGGCTTCCTTCAAGATGGTTGATACCTGTGCGGCCGAATTTGAGGCCGAGACGCCGTATTTTTACTCCACCTATGATGAGGTAAATGAAGCGGAACAGTTTATCAAAGCCAACAGCAGCGGCAAAAAAACTGTTATTGTATTCGGCTCCGGTCCGATCCGGATCGGACAGGGGATCGAGTTTGACTACGCTTCCGTGCATTGCGTGTGGGCGCTGAAAAAAGCCGGTTATGAAGTAGTTATTGTCAACAACAACCCGGAAACCGTGTCCACCGACTTCGATACGGCCGACCGTTTGTATTTTGAACCTTTGACCAATGAAGATGTGATGAATGTGATCCGTACGGAGCAGCCTTATGGAGTGGTGGTCGCTTTTGGGGGCCAGACAGCCATCAAGCTGACCAAATTCCTGGAAGCGCAGGGTGTGCGTATCCTGGGTACACCTGCCGACAGTATCGATGCTGCCGAGGATCGGGAACGTTTTGACGATCTGCTGGGGAAATTATCAATTAAACGTCCCCAGGGCCATACGGTGATGAACACCCAGGAAGCCCTGCAAGCTGCCAACTCACTGGAGTATCCGGTTTTAATGCGGCCTTCCTACGTGTTGGGCGGGCAAAACATGATCATTGCTTTCAGCGATGATGATATTCGTGAATATATGGACATTATTCTTGCCTACAACATTGAAAATCCGGTTTTGATCGATAAATATCTCATGGGGATCGAAATCGAGATTGATGCCATCTGTGACGGAGAGGATATTCTCATTCCCGGCATCATGGAACATATCGAACGAGCCGGCATCCATTCCGGTGATTCGATCGCCGTATATCCTGCCTGGAATCTCAGCGGAGAACTGATTGAGCAGGTAATCGATTATTCGAAAAAACTGGCCCTGGCCCTGGACACCCAGGGACTGGTCAATATTCAATATGTAATTCATGCCGGAGAGATCTATGTGATTGAAGTCAACCCCAGATCTTCCCGAACGAT
>JAGFXV010000242.1 GCA_017861475.1 Bacillota bacterium
TGGAAGGCATGTTAGCGCCTTCAGCTACAGCGATACATCCATTGGCCACCAAAGTTTTGGCTGCCTTTTCATCCAACTCATTCTGCGTTGCACTCGGCAGGGCGATATCACAGGGTACGGTCCAAATGTTTTCACAGCCTTCAAAATACTTGGCAGAGGGATGCGTGGCAACATATTCTTTGATTCTCTTTCTTTCCACTTCTTTGAGCTGTTGGATCGCAGCCAAATCGATTCCGTTTTCATCGACAATGTAGCCGTTGGAATCACTCATTGCTATGACCTTGCCGCCTAATTGGGTAACTTTTTGCACGGCATAAATAGCTACGTTACCGGATCCGGAAACAACCACTGTTTTACCATTAAAGTCGGTGTTCTTTTCTTTGAGCATTTCTTCGGTGAAATAAACCAGACCGTATCCGGTTGCTTCTGTTCTGGCCAAGCTGCCGCCCCAAGCCAAACCTTTTCCGGTCAAAACGCCTTCATAAATATTCTTGATGCGTTTATATTGTCCATACATATAACCGATTTCACGACCGCCTACACCAATATCGCCAGCCGGAACGTCAGTGTCCTGACCGATATGACGATATAATTCAGTCATGAAGCTCTGGCAGAATCTCATTACTTCAGCGTCAGATTTTCCTTTGGGATCAAAATCACTGCCGCCTTTACCTCCGCCAATGGGAAGCCCGGTCAGAGAATTTTTAAATATTTGTTCAAAACCAAGGAACTTTAATATTGAAGCGTTAACCGTCGGGTGTAATCTCAAACCACCCTTATACGGTCCAATCGCGCTGTTAAATTCAAATCTGAATCCACGATTTACCTGTACCTTGCCATTGTCATCAACCCAGGGGACCCGGAACATAATTTGTCTTTCGGGTTCCACAATTCTTTCTACAACAGCATATTCAACATATTCGGGATGCTTTGCCAATACTGGCTCCAAAGATTCCAATACCTCTTTTACGGCCTGATGAAATTCAGGCTCATTGGGGTTTCTTTTAACAACCTGATTAAATATTTCGTCAACGTATGACATGGTGTTATTCCTCCTTTGGAATTTTTTTATTTCTTTGCTACCAGTCTGTGGCACATTAAGGATTATAATTTTATTTTATGCAAAGATAAATAGATTTTGAGCAAATATATTGTATTCATGAAATCCGGAATAACGGTATATTGTATACATTCATACAATCATGCACTCGATGCATAAATATCCATGCATGAATAAGATATATAGACACTTTTACAATTCCTTTTAAAAACCGCAAACAAATAACCCGTGCATTTACGTACAGCAAGTACGAAAAATGCACGGGCCTTCATTATTTTCCTGCTTTTGTCCGACGCTTATATTTTCATCTGTTCAGCAACACGTCAGTTAGAAGCTAGATTATAAAGTTAGATCAAAGCCGGATCAGTGATCTTAACGGGTACGAATATGGGTCCGTCAGAACCTTTTCCAAGCTTGGCCATACCGTCATTACCGGCAAATCCACGAGCGTATTTATATGCATTGCAGTCGGACGGATAGGCAAACTCAATATCCCAATTGGGATTCATGCGCAGGCTCAGTTCTGCCCAAATATCCAGATTATCTTTACCAGCCGGAGATTCTTTGGCTGGCCGCAATGGAACCATCGTGCCATCAGCAGTAATGTAGCTGCCGCTAATTTCCAGACTAGTCGACATTGGCAAGACCACATCAGCCAGGGCGGTTGTATCTGTCATATATGGACTGGCAACCATCAGGAACTCAAGCCCGGCTAGATCTTTGGCATCAACAAGGCCTGCTCCCACCGGGTCCTCACCGAGGATATAGGCAGCGCTGATCTTGCCCTCGGTTAATGCCCTGGTCAGTTCCGCGCCGTCTCTATTGAACCCGGCCTGCCAAATACCATTGCTGTCAGCCCCGGGATTGACGATAATAATCCCATTGCGGGCCGAGCCAACTTTTCCGGTCATGACCATGAGATCAGCCATCAGCTCGACCGCGTCTGCGCTGATGGAATATCCGTCCACAATGATCATGGCTTTTTTCGCCTTGCCATAAGCTCCGGCAATCGTCTTGGCATCTTCTCCCGGAACGATCTGTTTTAAATCAGCAACAAGTTCATCAAATCCATTAGCTCTGTTGCGTACAAACTTCTCATCAGCCAGAGATTGGGCTACCAGTGATGCCATGATCTCTTTTATAAAACCGGTACTATTTTCAGGACAGACGCATTTTTCAGCAATATCACAGACCAAGGTCTTTTCATTGCTGATCACGATCACTTTTGCACCCTGTCCGGCTGCTTTTCTGACACGGGCAGGTACTACCTGATTCTGGTTAAATGACCCCAGCATCAGGATAAGGTCGGTGCCGTTCATTTCATCCAGGCTGTTGGTGGATATGCTGTCCCCCACGACCTTGGCCAGACCACGTCCGCAGTCCGGGCTGAAACTGGCCAGTTGATCCGTTGCCAGCAATTCCTGCCAGGAAGCAGCGATCTGGGCTTCTTCCAAAGTCAATGCCGGGGAAGCAAAGATTGCAATGGAACCCGGTGCAGATTTGGCCTTGACTGCCAGGCCCTTCTTTGCGATGAAAGTCAGAGCTTCATCCCAACTGCATTCCTGCAATTTATCTCCGGTCTTCAACATTGGATTGCGCAAACGTTCGCGTCCGGCAGCAAATCCGAAGCGGCCCTTTTCGCAAAGGGTTTGGCCTTTATCGGGAACAATTTTAAATACTGTTTCTCCACGACTGCTGATCACCTGTCCGCAGCCAAGTCCGCAGAAGGAACAATGACTGCTGACTTTATCCATTGCCAGCGGTACATTTTTAACATGCGTATTACGTTCAATCAAAGCTCCGGTAGGACATACGCTGACGCACTGCCCGCAGCTGATGCAGTCTGTATCTGTAAGAGGACGGCCAAACTCAGGTTTGACCAAACTTTCAAATCCGCGGCGAACCAGACCGAGAGCTCCGACTCCCATGTGCTCGTCACATATCCTGATACAGAGTCCGCAAAGAATACATTTGGCTGCATCCCGTTCGATATAGGGATGCTCGTCACAGTCCATGACCGGATGTTTGTCACCCATCAAGGTGGTTGGATCCACATGATATTCACTTGCATAATTGATCAGTTTACATTCAAAGTAATCCTGACATCCGCACTCCAGGCAACGGTTGGCTTCCTGTCTGGCCTGCTCCGGCGTCATGCGCCCGGCGATTTCAAGAAAATCATTGCGTCGTACGGCAGGATCACGATGCACCGGCTTGACCCGTTCCACCCTTTTTACATCGGCAAAGTCATCAGCCGTCAGACCAGTCCGTTCAACGGTAAATGTTCCCGGCATAGCCAGTTCTTCGCCGTTAAGATATGCATTCATCGCCAGGGCTGCTTTTTTGCCCTGCGCAATGGCACCAATGGCGATTCCAGGTCCGGTAACAGCATCGCCGCCGGCAAATACTCCCTCGAGATTGGTCTGCAGCGTATTGCTGTCAGTACCGATACATTTCCATTTATCCATTTGTATTCCGGGCAGATCAGACGCATCTACCTGCTGACCTATGGCAGCGATGATCGTATCCACCGGGATCAATTCCACTGCGCCTTCAATCGGCACAGGTTTGCGCCTTCCGGAACTGTCAGGCTCACCCAGCTGCATCTTCTGGCAGCGAATCCCAACCGCCCGGCCATCTTCAGCAACTATTTCTTCCGGGGCGAGCAGGAATTTGAAAATTACGCCCTCTTCTTCAGCTTCTTCTATTTCAATATCTTCCGCCGGCATTTCTTCCCGGGTCCGGCGATAAAGTACCATGACTTCTTCAGCACCAAGGCGGACTGCCGTACGGGCAGCATCCATGGCCGTGTTGCCTCCGCCGATGACCGCGACCCGCTGACCAATCGGGGCATTGCCATTTAAGGCAGCTTCACGCAGGAAGTCTATTCCTCCGACGACACCTTCAACATCTTCCCCCGGGCAGCCGATGCGTGT
>JAGFXV010000243.1 GCA_017861475.1 Bacillota bacterium
TGAATTTACATGGTGACGAAACCAAATAACATAGCAATCACGAGGAGGAAGCCCACTGTAAATCAAGCACGGCTGTTTCTTTCTCTTTGAGGATACATGAAAATACCACAATAATCCAGATGAAATGGGATTATTCGCTAATTCATGACCTTTTCTTTCAGCTTTTTGACCAGCTTCTTATACTGCTCCTCTTCTCTGAGTGGAATAAACGCCGGATTTTCCTCGATGGTTCTGATCAAATTGGTTTTAACAGTCATATCATCTAAAGGAAGGTTGGAGCCGATGGTGATGTTTTCCTCCAGCCATTCATCTACCTGATTGAAATATCCGTTCCCTTTTAATTTCAATGGATACTTGAGTGCGCCAACGATGTTCACATATCGATCCAATGCCTGCATGGCTTTTTCCTTCTCCTGCTGCAGCAGATATCCCTGCGCCGCCACGATATGAAGGCCAAACACCGCATTGGTAAAAATGTCCTTCATCTGGAAAGAATCGATCAGCTGCACACCCTGGGAATAGATCCGGTCAAACAATTCCGGTTCGGTCATGTGCAGCGCCAGGTAATTGTTCAGCAGCGTCAAAGTCCCGATCACATTCTGATAGAGCATGATCTGATTGACTCGATTGGCCTGATCGTTTTCCCCCATCATTTGATACGCCATGATGAGCATGATATCATCTCCGCTATAGGGGACCAACTGATCATTTAACAATTCAATGACTTCAGCACTGTTCCCGAGCGCCATCTCAGCTATAGCCTGCATTGTGTTGGCACTTTTAATGTTACGAATACTGTCTGATTCTTCTTTCACTCTCTGACTCAATGCAATACATTGCTGCAGCATTTCTTTTTTCATGTCCTCGGTTGGGGCCATGGGCATGTGGTTCAGCAACAGTTGGATCATCGCCAGCAACAACGGGAAACAGGAATAGTATTCTCTGATAGTTTGCCTGCACTGCTCCAGCACTTCTTCAAATGGCTGGGATGCAAACGCATGGGAGAATTTGTTGTACAATTTCTTGATGTCTTCACTGGTTAGTTGGGGCGAATAACCCATCAACTCATCAACGGAAACATTAAAATAGGTAGCCAGCTCCGGCAGCAGCAATATATCAGGATAACTTTGTCCGGACTCCCACTTGGAAACAGATGCTTTGGAAACACCGATGTACTCGGCCAGCTTTTCCTGGGTGATGCCTTTCTCTTTTCTTTTTAGCGTTATGATTTTGCCTATATTCAAGTTTTTCATATATGATCGCCTCCTTGATTTTTATTGTAACCACTGATCTATCTCCTGACGATGGATTTACAGTTGATTTTAGTTGAATAAGTTAACCGGCAAGAAACTTACTATGAAATTACCCTGTTTTATTTATTCTGGCAAGGCTTACTTAACTGACTTCAGTTAGAATTTTTTTAATTTTCGTTTTTTTCAGTCAATAACAAATATAATTATTCTATGAACCTTAAAAATTTTTCAGGATGAATCTACCGCGAACTGCGAAAGGAGTTGAAACAAAGTTCGAATAGTCTGCCACCGGGTGCAATAGAATTCTACTATTTACGCAAGGAGGTATCGGAATGGCTGATTACACAATTCGTCCATTGGTTGTCGGAAAAATAGGTGCTGTAAAAGGGGTCGCTACCCACATGGTTGATATGATGACTCCGGTCGTTGTTCCCGTCCTGGCTTTTTACCTGGAAGGTGGTTCGAAAAAAATCCTGGTCGATACAGGCGTAGTCGATCCAGGTCCCGACGGCACCCACCACGGATTTCCTCTGTTTAATGCCGGCAGACAAGGCATGGTAGATGCGCTGGCAGAGATCGGACTCAAGCCTGACGACATCGACGTGGTCATTCTCACCCACATGCATTTCGATCATGCTGCCAATATTGGACTTTTCCCCAACGCCCAATTTATTCTGCAGAAGAAAGAATGGGAATATGCCAAATCCCCCCTGCCGATACAGCAAGGTGTCTACATGACCGAATTGGTCGATCAGCTGGAGAAGTATGATTTGCTGTTGGTGGATGATGGCTACGAGGTGGCCGATGGGATCCAGGTATTATGTGTGCCCGGCCATACCAAAGGCCAACAGGCCATTGCCGTAAACACTTCAGACGGTGTATATGTGATCGCCGGTGATCTGACCTACACCTATTTGAATATCTACCCGGAAAGAGATGAATTGATCGATATCTTTGGCAATAAAGTCGCCTGTACCCCGCAACCAGGTCATGCTTTCTATCCTCCGGGCATTCATACCGACCTCAGCGATTGGTACAACAGCATTTGGCGGGTTTTAAAAGTTGCCGGCAGCCGCAAACACATCATTCCCGGTCATGACCCCGGCCTGATGGGCAAGGTCTTCCCTGAAAAGTAGTTTTCCTGCCGATCATTACAGACAAAAATCTCGAAAGGGGAAGTATAATGACCGCAACGAAATTGGATTTTCCCATAACCAGACTTGAAGATCTGCCGTATCTGCAAGGCAGGCAACTGCATTTTGACAGCATTGCCGAAATGTTTTATACCCGGGTACAAGAGGCGCCGGATGCGACGCATGTGCTTTATTATGATCAGGTGATCACGTATGCTCAGACCAATCAAAGAGCCAACCAGGTCGCCAACTACCTGAAGGAAAAAGGCGTGCAAAAGGGCGATGTGGTATCGATCATGGTTTTAAATTCACCCGAGACTTATTACACCATGTTTGGGAGCCAAAAACTCGGGGCGATTGCCGGTGCGGTTAACTATATGCTAAAAGGACCGGAAATTGCTTATCTTCTGGACGACTGCCAGCCCAAAGTTGCTTTTGTGGGCAGCGAGTTTATGAAGGACTTCGCCGCTGGTTATGCGCTGGCCCAACATAAGCCGGTGGTTGTTGAAGTCGTCACCGGAGTGGAGCATGACAGCCACATCAGTGAATGTGCATTGGCTGACATACTCAGCCAATATCCCGATACTGAGACACTGGTAAAGCAAAATCCCGATGATCCGTTTATGCTGCTCTATTCTTCAGGGACCACCGGAAAGCCCAAAGGCATCCTTCTAAGCAATAAAGGGCAATTGTCCATCTGCCGTGATATGAACCGCATCCGTCTGTTCCAGGGCAATGATATAATGATGATCATTTTGCCGATGTTCCATACCAATCCGCTCTGTGTATGGACCTACCCCCTGACCTATGGCGGACATACGATCTGCATCCGCAAGGCTTTTTCGCCGCTGGACTTCTGGCCGGCGGTCATGCAGTATGGGGTCACGGTAGTGTTCGGCGTGCCCACCATGTATAACTATATTTACAATGCTGCTGATCCCAAGATCATAGACCCGGCCAAACTAAAGGTAAGATACGCCTTCAGCGGAGCAGCTCCTTTGTCGGTCGAACTGATCCATGGTTTCAAAGATAAATTCAATATTGAAATCGTGGAGGGCTATGGACTGACGGAAGTTACCGGAGTATCGACTGTAAATCCGCCGGCCGGCAAAAAGATCCCCGGCTCAGTGGGCTTGCCTTATCCGGAGCAGGAAATCGCCTTGATGGATGACAACAACCAAATCATGCCTCCGGGAGAACCGGGAGAAATCTGTATACGTTCGGATGCCAACATGCTGGCTTATTTGAACCAACCGGCTGCCACCGCAGAAACGATCAAAGATGGCTGGCTGCACACCGGCGACGTCGGCCGCCTGGATGAATACGGTTATTTATATATCGTTGACCGCAAAAAAGATATGATCAACCGCGGCGGCGAGAACATTTACCCGCGGGAAATCGAAATCGCTATCGAAGCCAATACCAAAGTATCTGAAGTAGCGGTCATCGGTGTACCTGATGCGGCACTGGGCGAAAAGGTAAAGGCCTTTATCATTCCCAGGCCCGATCAAAGTCTAACTGCCGAGGAGATCAAGGAGTTTCTCCAGGATAAACTGGCCAAATATAAAATTCCCGAGTTTATCGAAATCACCAGCGATA
>JAGFXV010000244.1 GCA_017861475.1 Bacillota bacterium
TCTAAAACTTTGATTCCTGTATCGCTTAGGACTTCGCTATTTGATCCAATTCCAAAAACTTTTGATGATCAAGGCCAGCAGTACCGAGCGGATATATTCTGCCAAGGGCTGTATATTTGCTTTCACCAAAACGGTGATACTCCAACAGTTCATATTCTATGGGCCGGGGTATGCTTTTAAGAAAATTCACAATGGATTCAATATCTTCTTTTGTATCATTAAAATCGGGGATTACTGGCGTCCGAACCACAATGGGCTTCATTGGAAATTCAGTGCAAATCCTTTTAAAGTTTTCTAAAATCTTCTCATTGGCAACCCCGGTACCTTGTTTATGTTTGGCAGAGTCCATACATTTAATATCGAAATAGACTGTATCAACGTATTCAAAGACTTTTTTGATGTTGGACCAATCAGAAAAACCTGTCGTCTCAATGGCAGTATCCATACCTCTCCGCCGGGCTTCCTGCAATAGCCCGGCAGCAAAATCGGCTTGCATTAGAGGTTCCCCTCCGCTTAAGGTTATACCCCCTCCTGACCGGGAATAGAAAATGCTGTCTTCCTCCACCGTATTTAAAACCTCATCTACAGTCATTAGTAACCCGCAGACCTCCAATGCTTTGGCAGGACATACCGCGGCGCAATCTGTACAGTTGGTACATAAATCGCGGTTGATTGCAATCTTTCCTGCAGACTCCGTTATCGCTCCGGTTTGGCAAACCTTTGTGCAATAATCACATTCCTCCTTGCCAATGCATTTACTGCTGTTGTACAAGACTTCCGGATGACCCAGATTACTTTCCGGATTGGAACACCATTGGCATCGTAAAGGACAGCCTTTTAAAAAAACCAGTGTTCGTATCCCCGGACCGTCATGTACGGAAAACTTTTGTATATTGAAAACGATTCCCATTTTAGCTGCATCAACTTTGTTCGGCATGATTTTTGTCCCCTTATTCATTATCAGGTCTGACTCCGAAACGCTCCTTCAGGACCAGCCTCTATCAGCAGGATCAGATACTGTGCTCGGTTCTGGCGATGATTTCGTTTTGCAGTTCCGGGGTAAGTTCAGTGAAGTAAGCGCTGTAACCGGCTACCCGCACCACCAGATTCCTATATTTTTCAGGATCTTGCTGGGCTGCCAGCAATGTCTCGCGATTAATAATATTGAATTGAATATGATACAGTTTCAGATCATTCCAGGTCCTGATAAAAGACATTAGTTTCCTGGTTCCCTCTTCACCTTTGACCGTTCCCGGACTGAGCTTCACATTAAGCAGTCTGGCCTGCCGGTTGTTGTAGCCTTGATTTTTGGTATTTGCATTGGACATCAGAGATGAGGTCGGCCCTTTTACGTCTGCACCATGCGAAGCCGAAGTACCTTCCGCCAGATATAGACCCGCTTTTCTGCCGTTGGGGGTGGCTCCGATGATCTTGCCCATCAAGATGTGGGCAGTTATCGGGATCATTCTCATGGACAACTGCAAACCATTGGTCCCATTTATTTCTTTTAAATAATCCATGTGTATTTTTTCAATTTCCAGTCCGACAGCGTCAACATACGGATCATTGTTTCCGTATTTGGGCGCATTAAGACACATTTGCCGGGCTGCTTCTTTGCCTTCAAAATTTGTGTCCAAAGCTTCCAACAATTCGTCCATGGTAAGTTTCTTATCGTCATAAACCAGTTTCTTGACAGCAACCAGAGAATCGATCACCGTGGCAAAACCAATCGCGTCGTGATACTGTTCACGAAAACCTCCCGACACATAACCGTTAATATCCTGAGACTGTTGCTCACAGAGTTTGTGTATCATGGAAGTAAAAGGCGCAGCAAAAAACTCGGTTTTAAGTTTGTCAACGACTGCCTGCTGAGCTACCAAATGCTTCAGCATATTTAAATACTGAACCTTATAAGCATTCATCAAATCATCAAATACCGCAAATTCTCTGGGATCTCCGGTTGGCAAACCAAACTGGAAATTGCTGAGGAATTTGATTCTGCCATTATGCAAGGCCATCTCTAATGCAGCTGCCATGTTTAAAGCACCGCAAGGATTGATATAGGTGTCAACACTCGGTATCCTGTTCTCAACACAACCTGAAATTGCATAATCAAGAGCATCCTCGTAGGCCACTCCTTTGGCCAGATAAAGGGGAATCACTTCCTCATCATTCAGGAGTTTGGGGTAGCCCTGTCCCTCTTTGATGATTTCACATACATTTTTCAGGAATCTTTCCGGTGTTTGCGAGTGAATTCTTACCCCCAAATCCGGATAGTTTATGGGCAGACACCGCTTGGACTCCAGGATCAAATACGAAAGCTCATTGGTCGCATCTTTGCCTTCTCTGTTCCTGCCACCCAAGGTCACTCCTTCAAAATGCGCATAACCTTCTGTAATTCCGCCGCCGGTCGGGGTTACAAAGATGATCATTGCCTCGGATAAATTGAGCCACAGGCTTTCAAACAATTCCTTGGCTTTATCCGGGGTAAGTCTGCCCTCGGCAATATCTTTGCAGTAGTATGGATAAAGGTACTGATCCATTCTGCCGTTTCCCAGTGCCGCACCGATGTTATGCTCCAAGCGGGAAAAAATATGGGTAAACCATTGGGCCTGCAAGGCTTCCCGGAAGGTTCGGGCGGGATTTTCCGGCACCCATTCGCATATTTCGGCGATCTCCAAAAGTTCTTTTCTTCGGTTCGGATTTTCTTCATTTTCCGCCATTTCCCTGGCCGCTTGGGCATGCCGGTTGGCCCAGATCACTATCGCGTCACTGGTTATCATGACGGCTTTTAAAAACGGTTCATTCTCAGCCAATTCGATCGGGTTGGTAATCGCAGCCAGTTTCTCCCGGGCTTCTCTTTTAATATCCTTTATGCCGCGAGTAAGAACGTTTGCATAATCATGGGTATAGTTTATAGATGAACGCATGGTGCTTGTTACCATTACAATACCCAGCTGCTGAATGATATTGTCCGGGTTGGGGCCAAATATCATCTTTCTGGTTTCTTCCGGCAGTGACATCGGATATTTTTCCGGAAACGTTTTTCCTTTCCAGTACGGGCTTATTTCCTCTTCCAGTAATTTTGCCACCTCATCACTTAAATCAAAGGGCGATTCAGCACGCTGAGACAGCTGTCCCTGCAAACAATCCATATATGCCCCGTCAACTTCCGGATACAGGATACCGTACTTTCCAGGATGACTGTCTCCTCTCCCGACAATTAAATCATCCTTGCCAATATAAATTGGTATGTTCTCAGCGATATGTTTCAATGCCAAAGCCCATCTGAGGACCATCGGCCTGCCTTCAGTGGTTTTAAATGATTCAGTAAACAGGCGGGCTCTATCTGCACATACCACAACGGGAGACTGTCTGATCTCTTCAATTCTTCTAAACGTTCTTTCCCTTCCTTCACTTGCATCACACTGCACTCCCTCGATCCGCATCTCCTGCGGGGTCAAAACATTGCCGCAACAATCAAAATCAGCCATAATTACACTCCTTTCAGCCATGGTCATTCTTGTTCCTTTTATTACAATCATTGTAGTTTGCATTTATTTTTTTGAACAATAGAATAAAATCAGTCCATCTTATAGCCGCGATAGGATTTTCCTATTACAAATAAAAGAATCCTTATCCATATAAACTGAAGTTTAGCAGCAGCAACTTTTGCTCATAAAAAAACCGGCGCCTTATCAACGCCGGGGCATCGTTTCCATATTTGATAAATTATTAACCCGTTCATCGTATTCTGATCAGTTTGGTTTTCACATCGCAGCGTTATGGCTGTCAAAGCTCTAGCACTGGGACTTCAATACCTTGATAAATTCCTGGGCAGCCGGAGAAAATTGATCATTATTAGGTTTTGCCCAGCCCACAACTCCTTTCACCTCTTCTTTAACCGGTATGGTCGCAAGTCCTTGTTTATTCACATGATTTAAATACAGATCTCCAATGAAACCAACGGCAAAATCCTT
>JAGFXV010000245.1 GCA_017861475.1 Bacillota bacterium
TCAAGGATGAAAACATTGATGCAGAGATCGGAGAAGAAGGGGAACTGTGGCAAAGAGGCCCTTCCACTGCCATCGGTTATTGGAACAACCCTGAGGGTACGGCAGAAACTTTTGTAAAATCAGATGACAGCGATTTCCTGTGGCTGAAGACCGGAGATATCGTGCGGATGGACGAAGAAGGTTTCCTGTGGCTGTGCGGCAGGACCAAGGAAATGATCAAAGTATCCGGATTCAGTGTATACCCGGCGGAAGTGGAAGAATACCTCTATCATCATCCGGCCATATTGGAATGCTGTGTTATCGGCATACCTCATGATTACAAAGGAGAGGAAGTCAAAGCATTTATTGTCCTCAAGCCAGATTATGTCGGTAAAATAACAGCAGAAGAAATTGTAGAATGGTCCAGCAAAGAAATGTCAGCTTACAAATATCCGCGGGTGATCGAATTCCGCGATACTTTGCCCAAAGGCGGCACCGGAAAAATTATGCGCAAGGTTCTGAAGGCAGAGGAAGCGGAGAGTGCCCGGGCTCAATAAACATTACAATATAATTTTTAGTTAGACGTAACCCGTATCATTATCATTTAGTGATACGGGTTCTGTTTTGCTCTAAGATCAGGGGTCTTATTTATACAAAATATAACGAATGGCCGCAAATTTAAAGGAATCTGACTATATTTGCTGGAATATTTACAGCAGACAGTTCGTAAAGGAGGGCTTGCGGTGAGCTCCAGATGGCAGTTGAAATATATCAGGCGCCGACGGGAAATAGTGGGAACTTTTATGCGCCATGGACTGGGATATTTTATGCAAAGGTTCGGGTTTAACGACCGCTCTGCATTGAAAAACATCAGGACAGGGATGCCTGTATCAGTCAAGAATCAATATTTGTTGGCCATGAATCTGCGCGAGGCTTTGGTCGAATTGGGGCCCACTTTCGTTAAACTGGGCCAACTGCTCAGCACCAGACCGGACATTCTCCCGCCGGTTTTTATTGAGGAACTGGAAAAACTGCAGGATAAAGTTGACCCGATCGATTGGGAGGAGTTGCAGCAGGTTTTGTATCGGGAAATGGGGCCGATCGATCAAATCTTTGCTGATTTTGATCGTGATCCACTGGCGGCAGCTTCCATCGGACAGGTACACCGCGCCCGTCTTTTAAATGGAGAAGAAGTTATCGTTAAAGTTCAGCGTCCGGGGATCGAATCCAAAGTTAGAAATGATTTTGAGATTCTCAAGGGGCTGGCGCGTATTTCCGAGCATCGCTCTCCGGAAGCACAGCGACTCGGTGTTCTGGGCATGGTGGAAGACTACCGCCGCACTTTGCTGAGGGAACTCGATTATGAGCGTGAAGCTCGCAACACTGAACGGGTTTATAGAAATTTTGCTGATGACAATAGAGTGGTCATTCCTCGTGTATTTAAGGAATGCAGCACCCCCCGGGTATTGGTTCAGGAATATATTGACGGGATAAAACTAAGCGATATTGACAAGATAGATCAAAAGGGTTTGGATCGCCGCAAGATTTCGGCTTTGGGAACGGAAGCATTTTTATCACAAATCCTGCTGCATGGATTTTTCCAGGCGGATCCGCATCCCGGCAATATATTTGTGATTGATAACGAACGAATAGCTTTCATAGACTTCGGAGAAGTTGGTTACTTGAGCGATTTAAGATTGGCCTATGTAGGGGAAATGCTGCTGTCTGTTACCAAAAATGATCCCTATCGGGCCATGTCAGTCATGCGGGATATGGGGATTATAGACCACCTGGAAGATAGTGAAGATTTTTCCGAATCCTTTGCGGAGTTGGTGGAAAGCCTTTATACGAGCAGTATAGGAAGTCTGGACATAAAGCGTTTGCGCAGTGAAATCATTGAATTCGCCTATCGTTATCGTTTGAAAATACCTTCGTATATGACTTCCCTGATGAAGGCCCTGATTACGGTTGAAGGTCTGGGGAAGAAACTGGACCCTGGTTTTGATTTCACCGAAGTAGCTTCGCCGCTGGCGAGAAAAGTTTACCGGGAACGGCTCAAACCATCGAATATCGGCAAATTTCTGCGCAGCCGCTATTATAAGGAAGTTGAACCGCTTAAAGTGATACCATCAAATTTCAACCGTTTGCTGCAGGACACTGCCGACGGACGTTTAACCTTACACCTCGATGTTAATATGTCACCCAAGTTATACCGCCAGACTGCGCAATTGGTAAGCCGGCTTAGTTTCAGCCTGATCATATCCGGTACCCTGATTGGTTCAGCTATGATCATTCAGGCCAATCACAGTGCGTTGGTGGAGCGCTTTGCATTTCTGGGAATCATCGGTTTTGGCATCGCTTTAGTCAGCATGGTGGCGTTTTTTATGGGATCGTTAAAATAACAATAAATTTGGGGGTCTCATGTCTGAAGTTGCAATTGTGAGATGTGAAAGTTATAACCAGCCGGAAGTTAATGCTGCCGTTAAAAGAGGGCTGGAACTTATCGGGGGAGTGCAGCGTTTTGTCAAGGCCGATGAAAGAATACTGTTGAAGCCCAATTTACTTTCAGCAGATCCGCCGGAAAAATGTGTAACCACCCATCCCACTGTTTTCCGAGCCGTAGCGGAAGCTTTACGGGATGCCGGGGTGCATTTGGCCTATGGCGATTCTCCCGGATTTGGCAGCCCTGGCGGGAATGCACGCAAGGCTGGAATTGCAGCAGTGGCAGCCGAACTTGACATACCTTTGGCGGATTTTCAGCAGGGTCAGGAAGTAGTTTGTTTGGATGGCTTGCAAAACAAAAAATTTGTCATTGCCAAAGGTGTTTTGGAATGCGATGGAATGATAAGTCTGCCGAAACTGAAGACGCATGGCCTGACCCGTTTGACCGGATGTATAAAGAATCAGTTTGGCTGCATCCCGGGGCTTTTGAAAGGTGAGTATCATGTAAAATTGCCGGATGTAAATAATTTTGCCCAGATGCTGGTCGATCTTAACATATTACTGAAACCGAGATTATTTATCATGGATGGGATCATGGCTATGGAGGGCAACGGACCTCGCGGGGGACGGCCAAAAAATATGAACGTTTTGCTTTTTTCCAGTGATCCGGTGGCTTTGGATGCTACCGTATGCCGAATGGTCGGAGTGAATCCGGAATTGGTTCCTACCGTGACAGCCGGTATGAAAGCAGGATTGGGAAGCTTCAGAGAAAGTGAAATTAAAATTCTGGGAGATCATTTGCAAAGCTTCCTGGAGGCATCCTTTGATGTTAACCGGGACAGAAACTTAAAAGGACGCAAAATACCGGAATCAAAATTACTTAAAAATTTGCTATTGCCCAAACCTTATATCATGGAAAAAAGCTGCATAAAATGCGGTGTTTGCATCCAGGTGTGTCCGGTCAGTCCTAAAGTACTGGCGTGGCCTTCGGAGAGTCACGACCAGCCGCCCCATTATGATTACAACCGCTGTATCAGATGCTTCTGCTGCCAGGAACTATGCCCGGAAAGTGTGATCGCGATCAAAAGCCCGCTGTTGCACAGATTGGCAGACAGACAAAAGAAACCTTTATAAGCTCCGTCATATTCTTTTAATATCGCTGCAATGAACAGCAGAAAATGTTTCACGTGAAACAAATTCTAGCCAATATTACCAGTCGAATATATTGCGCTTGTGTCGAATCAGAAAACTTGCAATAATAGAAACAGTTCGCACCCAACAAGGTTTCCGGCTGATATTCAAAATCAGGATAGTGTTTATATTGAAGAGGAGGTTGTTAAAGCTGATAATGCGGCTTATTTCTAAAGCTTATATTGGTCTGGCAGGATGGAAGATTGATGGAGCCATTCCTCCTGAAATTAAAAAGTGCGTATTACTGGCTGTACCTCATACAAGTAATTTTGATTTTCCCATTGCGATTGGGATCCTTAATATCATGAACATCAAAATTAAGTATTTGATAAAAAAAGAATGGATGAAGTTCCCGCTTAAGACATTTT
>JAGFXV010000246.1 GCA_017861475.1 Bacillota bacterium
ATCAGCTCGGTATATATATACCCACAGATCTTAAAGAATTCCTGCAAAAACTTGCTGATCCGGGCATAGAACCTACCATACCAATGATCACCATAAGCAAAAATGGCAGTGAAAAACAACTGTTGCTGGAGGATACAGCTATTTTTAAAGGCACTAAAATGATTGGTAGTTTGAACGAAACGCAAAGCCGCGGTTACAGTCTAATGAATCCAAAAACCCAAACCATCGGCCTATTCCTTATTCCTTCACCCGTCAATCCGGATAACAAAATTACCCTGGAAATTTCATACTCTCAGTCGAAAGTCAAGCCTGTTATCAACGGTCAAAATATCAAGATGTATATAGAAATAAACATTGACGGCAATTTTTATGAACAGAGCGGCGGGGAAAATTTATTCACCCCGGAAATGTTCAACATAATCGAACGAGCTGCAGAAAAGGAACTAAAGAAACAGATGATCCTTTCCATTAATAAAGCAAAAGCACTCAACAGTGATATTTTCGGCTGGGGAAATTCGGTTTATCGCCAGGATCCGAAGCTTTGGAAACAGATTGAAGGGGATTGGGATCAGCTATTTCCGGAAATACCTTACGAGATCAAAGTTAGCTTTGCGCTGCGCCGCAGCTATTTAACGGACAGGTCATTCGTATTCCGCTGAAATAAAAGTAGGGGATTAAAATGTTTTTGATTTTTGTTGGGCTTTGTATCCTTATTCTAATAATCGAAGCCCCCGGATTGATCAGGCAGAAGCATTATAAGGAATTCTATGCCCTTGCAATCCTGTTGTTGATAGGTTTCTCTATGGGGCTGGCTTTTTTTTTGAAATGGCCCCTCACCGCGCCATTCGATGCTGTAATCGCATACTTTGGAGGATGAGATTTTGGGAGGCAGTATGACAAGAAAATATTTGCTCTTCTTCACCATCATTATATTATTATATGGCACCGGTTGCTGGGATCTGCAGGAAATAGGCGATAAGGCCGTTACCACTTCCATTGGCTTGGATCTGGAAGAAGGCAGCAAATTGCGCTTTTCCAGTCTCTTCATTTCACCCACTCTGCCGGGAGAAACAACCGGCGCTCTCCCATCAAAACCGACCTTGACTGTAACCAGCGATTACAGCGGAGCCATGGCTGCCCGCAGGATTTTGCTTTCTTTGTCAAGGATCCCTGAATATGCACATATACGCAGCATTATCATATGTGATGATCTGATCAAAAATAATCTTCCTTTGGCCGTTGATTTTTTGACCCGCAACCGTAATTTTTCGCCGAAAACAACCCTGATGGTCAGTGTGGGAAGCCATCCGGAAGAAATTCTGGCGTTGGCCAATAACACAGACCGGATATTAAAACAATTGGTAACCGTTAGCGAATTTCAACTGGGTATTTACGTTCCCGTATCGGTTAACGACTTTATCTATAGACTGCTCACCCCGGGAATTGAACCGACCGTGCCGCAAATAACGGTCGAAGCTGCAAAGCCTGGAAATAAAACAGCCTCTGCAGGTGACAAGACTGAGGATCCCTCAGGTGACATCAAAAAGCTGGTTTTACGTGGCACAGCGGTCTTTAAACTAAATAAAAAAATCGGAGAGTTAAATGAATATGAAAGCCGCGGATTTCGTTGGCTGAATTCAAGAAGCAAAACGGGAGGCCTACTTTTAATAAAATCCCCTTTTAATCCAGACGCTTACACTGCACTGGAGATCCTTCGTTTTAGCAGCAATACCAAGCCCATGGTATATGGGAACAAAATCAAAATGCAGATCAAAATTGATGCCCGTTTGACACTGGATGAAAACAGCAGCGGTATGGAGACGATTACGCCAGCCAGTTTAAAAAAAATGGAACAAACCGCCAATCAGGAAATTTCCCGCCAGGTAAGCAGTTGTATCCGCAAATCGCAAAACCTGAACAGCGATATTCTGGGCTGGGGCCTCTTATTGCTGCAATGCCAGCCGTATACCTGGAAGCAGGTCAAAGGGAACTGGAATGATACATTTCCTATGGTCGAGTATGATATCAAGACGGAGACCAGTATCATCAGTACGAGTTTGAGCAAATAGTTTGTACAAGGAAGGTGAAATACTTGCCGCCCCGACTGACATATTCATTGCTGCTTTTTATTACCTTGTTTGTCCTGAAGGAAGTCAGACCGCTTTACAAAGCGAAAGCTTATAAGGAATTGGCGGTTACCGGTATGATCATGATGCTGGCTTTGGCCTATGGAATTGATTATATAATGGGTTCGCAGCTTTTGCCCAATCCTAATTTTCTGATTACCTTGTTTAAGCCTCTTTCACAATCATTTGAGAAACTTTTACAGGTGACCGGTTAAAAATGGAGGTTTGTAAAAAATGGAGGAAAAATACTTATCCGCCCAACAGTATGCGGTAATGATCTTTTTGCTGTTAATTGGCAGTTCGCTGGTTTATCTCACCGGCAACGTAGCCGCTCAAAATGCCTGGCTAAGCACCTTGATGGGCTCACTTTTTGGTGTATACGTTCTCTATGCCATTACCAGGATACATGAACTTTATCCGGGACAAAGGATCACCCGGATAAGTACCGTTGTACTGGGCAAATTTTTGGGAACGATTTTAAATTGTTTATTATTCTGGAGCGTATTTACCATTCTGATTTCATTTCTTTATGATATTATCATGCTTTTGGAAACCATCTATCCCCTGCTGCCCAGAGTTGTGTTATACCCCTTGCTGGTCCTGCCCTGCTGCTATTGTCTTTATAAAGGCATAACTGTTCTGGGGCGTCTGGGTGAGATCATTATTGTTATCTCTTCGATCATAGCTGTATTTGGTATTATGTTAGCATTGCCGGTGTTTGACCTTTCCAATTTAAAGCCGTTCGGTGAAAGCTGGAGAGCTATCGTTGCCGGCACTTTATATGCAGCCGACTGGCCTTTTGATGAAGTTGTCATTTTGGCTTTGTTTTTACCTATGGTATCCCATCTGAAACAAAATAAGGCCAAAATTTACTCCGGTTATTTTGCTGCAGTATTATTGCTGACCCTGCTCGATCTCACCATAATTGCTGTCTTAGGTGCAAATCTGACGGAAATTTCTCTATTCCCGCTTTTTGAGACTTCACGGGTAATTGGAATCGAAAATTTTCAACGGGTGGAGCTGCTGTTCTTCATGATCTGGTTTATAACCGGGATCTTTACCATACTTGTTTATTATCAGGGGATGAATTTTATCGTTCAGGATCTCTTTGCTCTGAAAAGTAATAAGGTTGTGATTTTACCGCTGGGCGCTTGTCTGGTGGTTTTCACTCTTTATATGTATCCCAATACTGTCGAATATGCCTTGATGGGTTTTAAGTATATCCCGGTTTACACTTTTCCGGTTAACCTTCTCTATCCAACCATCATCCTTTGCGCAGCCAAATACCAACAAAAACGTCAGCAGCAAAGTTCCTCCAAAACCAATCCCCTGCAGCGCAGCACTTCATGATCTCCAATTCAGGCAACTTGTAGCCGTTTTTTCCACATCCTTGGGTTTACGGTAGTTTTTGATTTTATTTGCCGGTCTATGATATTATTTCCATAGAATCGTTGTGTCCATTTTCATAAAATCTTCATAATTGTTGCATAAAATAAATGTAGAGTCCGCATCGACCTTGGATACCAATTTTTTATCTTTGGAAAGGAGCATTGAAAAATGCAAAAATTCAGCAAGACCATTATTTTGCTGCTGGTTGCATTTCTGTTGGGCGGAACCTTTATTGCCCACCAACAGGGTACTTCCTTAATGGCAGCAATAACAAATAGTAAGCCACAAACGGCAGCAACAACCCAGTTGGGCCAAGCAGCTACCACGGCTGCTTTAGTCATTCCTGATGAGGCCATGAGTATCGCAGACATGGTCGAAAATGCCAGCCCTGCAGTAGTCAATATCAAGTCTACGATAAAAGTTAATTCCGTCTATGACAATCCCTTATTAAATGATCCTTTCTT
>JAGFXV010000247.1 GCA_017861475.1 Bacillota bacterium
GTCTTTGTTTAATGCATTCATGGCTTTTGGCCTATTCAGGAAAACCACAGCGATTCCGTTCTGGGTTTTTACATCAATGAATTCATAATTCATAAACGACCTCCGTTACCCTCAATCATACAAATTATTTCTTATATTCATAGAATCCGCTGCCGGTTTTGCGACCGTATTTACCCAGTGCATATCTTTCAACAATTGCCGGACTGGGTTTGTCTTTGGCGTCACCAGTATCCTTGAATCTTTCCATTAAAACGTTATATTCCAGATCAATGCCAGTCAGATCCAATAATTCCAGCGGTCCCATAGGATGTCCCAGCCCATTGCGCACGGCATTGTCAATATCTTCAATGGAAGCAATACCCTGATCCAACAGATAGCAGCCTTCCTTGGTAATCGCACTGAAAACACGGTTGGCAACAAAACCGTAAATCTCTTTATTTACTCGAGTAGGTACTTTGCCAAGAGCGCGGGTTACTTCCAAAACTGTTTCCACTGTTTCTTCAGAAGTATGGGGGCCTTTGACGACTTCAACCAATTTCATTACCAAAGCCGGATTAAACCAATGCATATTCAATACTTTGTCTGGTCGGCTGGTAGCATCAGCAATCTTGGAACTAACGATATAAGAACTGTTGGTGGCTAAAATTGCATGGGGCGGGCAAATCTTATCAAGGTCAGCAAAAAGCTTACGTTTTATATCAAGTATTTCAATCGCAGCTTCAATGACCAAATCAGCATCCTTCGCAGCAGTTTCCAGACTGACCGTAAAATTAAGGCGGCCTTTTATTACATCAACTTCTTCGGCTGACATTTTACCTTTTTCCAATCGGCCACCCAGCCGCTTGGCCGCGAAATCTTTAGCTTTTTGCAAAGTCGCTTCATTAATATCCGTACAATAAACCGTAAACCCGGAGATTGCTGCCTGAAGAGCTATCTGATGTCCCATATTGCCTGCACCTACAACACAAATCGTTTGTATATCCATAAAGATTTCCTCCTTAATAATTGTGATTTAATGACTGGGATTTGTCGGCAGCCAAATACAATTGCTTAGTTTTCGACCGCCAAATTTTGAATTGCTTTTACCCCGTCGTTGAGGGCATTAATTATTTTGCCGGCAGAAGAACAATCGCCAATGGCGACAACTTTAAGGCCGGACTGTTCCAACTTGTTCTGAAGATCCAGATTTGGCAGATAGCCCGTTGCCAAAACGACATCGTCATAAGGTAACGTAAAGTTATTGTTTTTATTTTTAACGGTGATGTTTTTACCATCTGCGCTGGTAATAGTACTGTTTACATAAATCCAGATGCCCAAATCGCAAAGTTTTCTGATCTCGGCGCGTTTATTGGGAAATTCATACCCGTTGAGGATATTATCCATTGCTTCAATAATGGTCACTTCTCTGCCTTTTACCGCCAACGCCTCGGCCAATTCAGCTCCAACCAGACCTCCGCCGACAATAATGATTCTTTGGCCCAGTTTGTTCAAATCCTGCATGGCTTCATCAGAGGATACGAATTTTTCGAGCCCTTCAATGTGTAAAACCTTTTCGGTACTTCCTACCGACAAGATAACCAAATCCGGGTGGCCAAGTTCTGAGGCGTCTTTGATTTCATGGTTGTAAATGATTTCTACCCCTGCATTATGCGCTTCATTTTCTAGATAATCTGCCAGGCGCAGGATCACCTCTTTGCCTTCGACCATACTGCCTGCCTGAATTAATTTGCCGCCGGAATTAGTGTTCTTTTCATATAACTTAACCTGATGACCGAGCCTGGCAGCTTCAGTAGCAGCAGTTAATCCGGCCGGTCCGCTGCCAATAACGGCGATGTGTTTGACCGTACTTGATTGCGGGGCAGCAGATGATTCTTTTGCCAATATTTCAGCATCATGACCTAAATATGGATTAATCGCGCAGCAAAAACCTTGTCCTCTGGACATGGAATCGAAACAAGTGTTGCATCCCAGGCATTCTTTAACGGGGAGTCCTTTTTCAGCAGCTTCAGCAAAGGAAGGAAAGGCAACCAGTTCTCTGCCGACATAGACCAGATCGGCGTCTCCTCTGGTCAAAATGTCTTCTGCAATCTGAGGATTGATAATACGTCCGACAGTGCTGACCGGAACACGAACACTGGCACGGATCTGGCGTGCAACTTCGGAATAATACCCGGGCTTAAACCAGTAGGGAGGAGATATTTTCTCGGCCTGTTCATAATTACCGCCGGAGATACTTACTTCACATATATTAAAACGTTCCAGTTCATGAATTGCATTGATTACAAAATCCACACCATATCCGCCGTCTATTGTTTCTTCCCCTGAAAAACGTACCGTCATCGGGAAGTCCGGTCCGATAACATTGCGAATGGCTTTGAAAATGTCGATGACGATTCTGAGCCGGTTCTCATCGCTGCCGCCGTATTCATCCTGACGCTTGTTAACATGGGGAGAGAGAAATTGATTCAATAAATAACCATGCGCACAATGAATTTGAATGGCATCATATTCCGCTTCCTTGGCTCGGCCGGCCGCAGCGGCATAGCACTGGACCAAATCATTAATGTCACGGATACTCATTTTTCTTGGAATGTTGCCTACACTTACTTCACCCTTGGTATCCAGGGGAGTAGCCGAACAGGATAGGGGATAACGCCCAATAATCTGGGGGCTGATTGTATATCCGCCGTAATGAAGCTGGGCACATACTTTTCCGCCTTCTTCATGAACGGCAGCCGTTAGCCTTTTATGCGCCGGGATCACATGGTCACTGTGAAGCCCCATACGGGTGGGGCCATTTTTGCCGTCTTCCCGCACATAATTGGACTCAGAAACAATCAGGGCCACACCTTTTCTGGCCCGAAGCCGGTAATAAGCACATTGATTTTCCGTGGGAGAACCAAACTCATCAGCAAAATTGGTCGCCATCGGAGCCATGACGATTCTGTTTTTCAACTCAAGCCCTTCGGTCAGTTTAATGGGAGTAAACAGTTTCGGATAATAGATGTTTTTCATAAAAAGTCCCCTTTCTTATCACTGGATTGTGATTGTAAATTATTTGATTAGTAGTTTAATATCGCAAATTTCGTGCCATGTGTTTTTCGTGGCAGTTTCGGCTTTTATAAAATCCATTTCCGCCGATGAACGTAAAGAAATTCAAACGTATCAGCAGATAGCATTGAATTCATTAAGAATTATGTGTACGCCTGGCTATCCAATGTAAACGAAAGTGTTCGCTCAGGTATACAAAATTAAGAACAGTTATGCAATTAGAGGGATCGAGCTTTTGCGATGCTGGTATTTTAAGGGGTCAGGATGGTTGATTGCGTCGGCTAAAATATGGAGTTAAAGGTTGGAAAATAGATTGGAATAAAAAAGAAGAATGGCGACAGAGTGCTGTCTGACAAGCAGGCTGTAAACCAAATCTTTTGATGTTTCTGCTGAAGGGGGGCATTACTGTGTTTTGGGATAAAAATGACACTTAATCAAATGACCTCCCGGGTATCATGAAATAGCCAGGAGGTCAACACTTTACTTGGGTTATAAGCTGCGGTTTAATTATTCTTCGCAATCATTATAATTCATTGCCTTCAGTCTTCTGTAAAGACTTGCCCGGGTAATGCCAAGCTCTTTGGCTACATGTGACTTGTTATTTTTATATTTTTTCATAAGAGCGATGATTTGATTTCTTTCATCCACTTTTTGCTTAAATTCCTCAAACAATTGCTGGGCAGGTTCATTCATTTCATAAGTTTGTACAGGAGAAACTGCATATCCGGTTATGCTTTTAGGTAAATCATCAATTGTCAAAACTTGCGATGAACTTAGGTTGACAGCTCTTTCTATGACATTTCTAAGTTCACGAATATTTCCCGGCCAACTGTAGTTTTCAAGCAAGCTTATCGCTTCAGTTGTAATACCGGTGATGTTTTTGCAGGATGAAACACTGAATTGTTTAATAAAATTATTTACCA
>JAGFXV010000248.1 GCA_017861475.1 Bacillota bacterium
AACTGGATATAAATCAGAAGTACTTTTTGGTCTTGATTGAACCGGATGAAGAGTTCAATATAGATACTCTGTATTCCTATAGTAAAGAATGGTTGACCAGTCGAGGTTGGGTGCATCATACCTGCATTGTTTGGATGAAAACCCTTATCGTGATTTGTCCGGTGCATTTCAAACAACAGACCCTGGAGATTGACTCCAATTGGGAAAGGCATTACGTCAACATTAGACAACACAAAAAAGATATGGAGAAGAAATTCAATATTGGATTATCTTTTGCTATTGGAGAAAAATATTCTCCGGTGGAATTGCACCGGAGTTATACTGAAGCCAAGACTACTATGAATATTAACAGATTAATGGGAGAAAAGAATTTCCTTAAACATTTTCATGATCAAGGCATATTTTCCCTGCTTTATCTTCACGATCCGGAGTTGTTAAAGGAACACTGCTATAAAACCCTTGGGAAGCTTATTCAACATGACCGGGAGTATAAAACCGAGCTGATGGACGCTCTAAGAATGCTTCTTGATTCAAATATGAATTGGAAGGAAACGGCGGGGAAACTATTTATTCATGTTAATACTCTGCACTATCGCATGAATAAAGTACAAGAACTGCTGGGCCTGGATCTTGGAACTCTGCATAACCAGGCTGACCTATATATTACCTTGAAACTATACGATTCTCTGGTGGCCAACGGGTTTATCAAAGAATAACGATAACTTTTGAACAATTTTAATTGCTGCTCCATTGATACACAAGCCTGTTGCATTTGATCAATTGGATTTCCAGATGAATGGATTATAGCTTATGCCATCATCAAAGGTATCGATCCCTTCCGTGCGTTTAAGCCAGTTAACAATATAGTAGGTCAGCGGTGTGGCGAGAACTTCATAGGTTACTTTCCAGCCATATTGCACCAGAACCATGCTCCAGAATATACCGGGTTCGTACAGCCCGCTAAAAGCGATGGCCATGAAAACCAGAGTATCGACGCCCTCACCCACCAGAGTAGAGCCTATAGTCCTGGCCCATAACCATTTTCCGGACATTAACACCTTCATGCGTGAAAGAATCATTGAGTTGGAGAATTCACCTGCAAAGTAAGCGACCAGCGAGGCCAGGACGATCCGGGGAGCGAACCCCAGAACCGTACGATAAGCGCCTTCTTGCTCCCAGAAGGATGGACTGGGTAATGACACGACAAAAATAAACACCACGGCCATGAATAGATTTGCCGCAAATCCCAGCCAGATGGTTATACGTGCACGTCGGAATCCATATACTTCGGTTAAAACATCACCAAAAATATAGGTTACAGGGAAAAGAAACAGATCAGCGGTAAGAATCATGTTGCCGAAAGCAACCAAACGCCCCGCTACTATGTTGGTAATCAGAAGGCAGGTTACGAAAATACAGGTTAGAATGAGAAACGATGTTGATATGTTTTTTCCAGAATCTTGCTGCACAAAAAATCCTCCTTGTTTTGTTAGGCGGGTAGGCTGCGACCGCCGTTATTTATTTTTACTACTTAATTATGCCATAGATATGATTGGGTTCGCTACCCACATTATAAATGAGCACGTCATTTGATGGAACCATGGCAAATTTTATCCTGGATTATTATATAATGATGTACTCGTCATTTTATCAACGATAAATAGCTTGGCAGAATCAATCGTAATATTGATTCCGGGAAAGATATGATCTGTGCATATAATTTTGATTGTCCGATATGAGCATTACGGAGTAACGCCCAATGGCATTCAGCTATCAATCTGAATAAACTATAGAGAAAACACCATATTTTTTATCATACATACTATCGTTTGACAATACTATTGCAATAAGATAGTATGAAGCCATGATAAAGACTTTCAAATGTAAAGAATCCAAATCCATTTGGAAGGGGGAGTTTTCGAGAAAGCTGCCTGAAGATATACAGAGGGCAGCAAGAGCAAAGTTAAGAATGCTAAACAACTCAACAACGATTAATGATCTAAGGGTTCCTCCGTCTAATCACCTTGACACAATGCAAGAATACAGGAAGGGAGATAAAAGCATCAGGATTAATGACCAATGGAGAATTGTTTTTAGCTGGGAAGATGGAGATTGTTATGACGTAGAAATAGTTGACTACCATAAAAGTTTATTGAAAACAATATATGTAGTATGATTTGCAGTACTTTTATATGAATAATGGAGTGAATATTAAAAATGCTATATAAAAATATTGATAATGAAAAGATCGGGAACATTCATCCCGGTGAAATTTTACAAAATGAATTCTTATTACCCTTGAATATTACAGTTTATAGGTTAGCAAAGGAAACCAATATGTCTCAAACGAGGGTATCTGAAATCATCAAAGGTGAAAGAGCAGTAACCTGTAATACAGCACTTAAGCTGGCTAAATATTTTAATACCAGTCCTGACTTTTGGATTGGATTGCAGAATGATTATGACATGGAAGAAGAATCTCAAAAAATTAAAGATGAGCTTGAAAGAATCAAACCTTGTTTAGTTTAAAAGCAGGGGGAGTCTGATCAGGACCTGGCAGCCGACATTTTTCTCTCCCTGTATTTCAACCTGGCCGTCGTGTCTTTCAATAATTCTTTTGACCATGGCCAGACCGATGCCGTTGCCTTCGAAGCTGGACCGGTCGTGGGCCCGGCTGAACAAGTTGAACAGTTTTTTTCCGTAATTACTGTCAAAGCCGATGCCATTGTCCTTAAAGTAATACAGTTTTTCCTTATCCGTTTCCAGACCCCAAACCGATATTTCAGTTATTTCTTTATGACTGGAGAATTTGATGGAATTCGATAAAATATTGGCAACCGCCTGCATGAGCAGGAACCGGTCTCCGCAAACGTCGGGCAGGGGAGTAATGGTAAATTCGATGTTTCTGTGGACATTGGCCCGTTTTAAATCCTGAAAGCATTCCCGGACAAGATCGTTCATATTGATTCGTTCTTTTTTCATGATGGCATAGCCGGCTTTTGAATATTTCATCATGGATTCTGCCATATTGATGGTATCCCGGCAGACTCTTTTTATGGAGCTGATATCGTCGATTGATTCCGGTCTTAAGCGGTCTTTATTATCTTCCTCGATAATGTCGATGTAAGCTTCTATTTCCCGGATGGGGCTCTTGATCTCATGGGAGACCGTAAAACTGAAGGTTTCCAAATCATTATAGGCCTGCCTTAATTCCTGCGTTCTTTCAGCGACCGCTTTTTCCAGCTCTACGTTCAACTTTATCAGGTTGTTCTTCGCTTCTTTGCGGATCATGGCCGAATACATGGCATAATCACAGGCGATGAAGGCAGCGGAGACGATCATCATGATTTTCACCATGGTTTGGGTGGCAAATGAAAAAAAGGGAGATTCCGATCCGATGGAAGAGGCATATAGCGCATTGGAAAGGGCATCGATTAGGGTGAACAGCAGTAAAGACAGTATGGTAGCCATAAATATTTTATAATTGTTCTCACTGTTTTCCGTGGGCGGCAATTTATAGATGCGCCTGATCACCGGCAACCGCAGCAGGACTCTGCCGATAGCGGTCATCATAATGATGGAGCAAATAAAAATAAGATTTTGGATGGCCAATACCGGATCAGCTACTACCTGCCGAATCGGTTCATCATAACCGGTCGGGTTTAGCGCCAGCAGTTTTAAATACAGGGAGGAGTTGACGGCAACATAGACAACCCCGTAAATGACCTGGATTACATAAATCTTGGGGCTGCTCTTGCGGATATCGACTTCATTGATCATTTTGGCGTTGATGATAAAGAAGAGAAAATAGAACAAAGTGGTCAGGATATTGCCGTAACCGCGGTCGGGATAAATATAAAAGGGGATAAATATGGCTAATCCCGCCACCCCGGTGATAATGGCATATTCGTAATCCCAGGACATGATGATCAGCAGGGGAAAGATCAGACTCCATATGATCTTAACATTA
>JAGFXV010000249.1 GCA_017861475.1 Bacillota bacterium
CATGATGCATATGCCAGTGCATGCCGGTCGTATTTTTATCATAAACCTGGAGCCTGTACATGCCCAGATTGCGCTTACCCGTACGGGGGTTGCGGGTATAAACCTGGGGTAAGGTAATAAATCTGCCTGCATCCTGCGGCCAGCATTTCAAGACTGGCAATTTATCAAGATCAGGTTCCATGGAAACCACTTCCTGACAGGAACCGCTTTTGACCATGCGCGGGAAAAAAGAAGACAATTCAGCCAACTGTGGCAACAGCTTTACCTTGCCCAGCAAAGTGTTCGGTACATTTTCAGCGATTTGCAGCAATTTACTGATCTCTTCGCCGATATCATCCAAATGTTTAACCTGCAGACTCATTGCCATGCGCTGCGTCGTTCCATAGGCGTTGATCAGTACCGGTAAATCAGATCCTTTGACATTTTCAAATAATAAAGCCGGGCCGAAGGCTTTGCTGACCCGGTCGGTTATTTCGGTAATTTCAAGTTCCGGATCAACCGGCGTCTTGATCCTCACCAATTCTCCACGGGTTTCCAATAAAGAAATAAATTCATGCAAATCTTTAAAGGCCATTGCGCTCCTCCTATAGTCAGATTAATCTATTGACATCCGGCTGCCGGCATATTCAAATCCTTGATTTCATTAGCCAAATCCTGCAGCAAATCCTGTAGACAGCTGTCTTGAAATCCTTGCATATTCTTGAATTGAGCCAACAATTCAGCGCTTGTCTCAATGTAAGGCAATGCCCGATCAGTATTTTCGGCAATCAGCAACTCCATAGCCACGCCGATATTGAAACCCAATCGTCCATATAATTTAATGGCCTCCTGATCAAGCATTTTTAATCTGGCCGCGGTCACAAAAGCGGTTTCATAAATTGCTGCATTGCCTCTTTTTATTACATCCAACTGTTCCGCGCCCAACTTGTATTGCATAACCAGGCCCTCATTGATTCTGCAGATCATTAATGCCAGGTTGTCCAAAACCTGAACAGCACCAATTTTCAGCAAAAGTTTAAGTACCCGGCCAAAAATATAATCTCCAATCAAAATCGTAAATTGTAATCTTTGATCATTTAACTGGCCTTCCTCTTCATCCATCACCTGATTATGGATCAGATCAGCAAAATACAACGTTTTAAAAAGGCCCGCCATATCAACCGTCAATCTCTGATCGGAATCCAGATATTTATATGCCAGCAAAACCACTGCCGGCATTAACTGAAAACTTCTGTCACTCTGCAGATGCTCCCGCAGTGCAGCCAGATCATTCCACCATATTTGCAGGCTTTCCTGGCACATTGCGTCGACTTCCTTTAGCTCCTCTGCCAAAAACCTGGTAAAAGCGAAGTTCATCAATTTGCTCCCTCTCATATGATATCTATTATCATTCCTAAACCTCTCGTCTATCATTCTACAAGATATAAGATGTTCTGCCTATAAATTTTTTCCCGGAATGGATAATCAATTTCCTTTATAAAAAACAAGGCCTTACTTGTTGTCGTCAAGCAAGGTCCCTGTCAATCGTGTTTATGAATTTTTTCGCTACTTCGGTCTACTAAAATAGTATCCCTCCTAAATATTTACCACCAAGCGTTCTTCCTGCTCAGGTATATATCCCCTTTTAATTTCAGAAGCCTGAACATCTTTGGTTCCGAATTTTTCCGCCATGTAATTACAAGCGTCCCAGGGATTTACCTTCTCTCCGCAAGTGAACACATCAACTGCAGCGTAACCTAACTCTGGCCAGGTATGAATTGCCAAATGAGACTCAGAGATTACAACTACTCCGCTTACACCTTGTGGACTGAATTTGTGAAAAACCAATTCTCTAACTTCAGCGCCAGCTTCCAAAGCCGCATTGACCATGATGTCCTGGACTTTATTGATGTCATTGAGCATTTCGAACCGACATCCATAAAATTCAGCCAGAACATGACGCCCCAAAGCTTGCAATAATATCGCCCCCATTTTAAGTTTTTCGGTTTGTTCCCAAACCCCCTTCTGGTCTTAAACATACATGTAGAATTTTATCGATATTAATTTAACTTGTCAATATTGCTGAAAAATCAATGATAGTTATGTTCTCATCGTATTTTAATTTAATCTTTTTGGTGCAACTTTTATTTATCAGTTAAATAAGAACCCCACCCGCTGTCGCAATCGAAGATTGCTTGCGGGTCCCGGGAACCTTGTGTTTCACAATAAAAAGGCAGTGCCTCTAAAGACACTGCCGCAGATAATTATTCTTAGCTCTCCAGGCCATTTATTATATTGTTTATCCCGTGGGTAAATTCTTTTTGATTGCCTTCACCCAACAGATCATATAAATGCGAATTGAAAGCAATTCCGATCTTGCTGACCTGTTCGGCAATATCACGTCCTTTTTCAGTAATAAATACTCTTATGGCTCGGCGGTCCTGGGAATCAAGTTTTCTGACCACAAGTTCATCCTTTTCCAATTTATCAACGAGTACGGTCATCGAAGAGCTGTCAATCAATGTCTTGTTGCCGATTTCTTTTAATGTTGCCCCGTCTTCCTCCAACAGACTATAAAGAATAAATGACTGTGGTATACTAACTCCGTATGGATCCAACTGCTGACTTAAAGTTCGATCGATTTTCTTCATGACCACCCGAAAACTAAAACCCAAATAGCTGTTCAAATCCAACAATTTTCTGGCCTCCTTTTATTTAGTTTTTGCTTATGAACCTGGATCTTCATAAATTAGATCAACCTCCGGGCTTGCAAGACCAACCATTGAACAGATCTATAGTGCAGATTTATTATGAAGATGTATTTTAAATATTTTAAAAATACATACACTTATCATATTACAGAATATTTCGATTTGCAATTCAAAAAACCACTTTAATTTATATATATGTTAATTATAACCAGACAGCAATACTTGAAATTTATAATTATTGATGTTATTTTATAGTATGCTAGACTATAAACATAATATTTATCGGCTATGAAAGAGATTAGTAAGCAGCCCCAGAGCCAAAGAGAACCGGGGATGGTGTGATCCCGGCGCTTCTGAACTGCCGAATGGACTCCGGAGTCTCAATACTGTTATCAGTATACTGACGGTATTCCCCGTTACAGGAAAGGGAATTTTTTATTCCTGGCAAGCGGACCTTTTGTCAATAAGGGTGGTACCGCGGATTCATTTCCGTCCCTTAACTGATAAAAGGTTTTTATAATTTCAAACGGAGAGGATGACAATCATATGAAAAAAAGGATTCTGACCGGTGATCGCCCGACTGGTAAACTGCATCTGGGGCATTATGTGGGTAGTCTTGCCAATCGGGTTAAACTTCAGAATGAATATGAAAGTTTTATCATTATTGCCGATGTCCAGGCGCTGACCACAAATTTTGAAAATCCCGAGAATCTGAGTCGGGATACTTTCCAAATCGCAGAAGATTATCTGGCTGCCGGCCTTGATCCGGAAATATCAACCATCTTTATTCAAAGCATGATTTCCGAGATTCATGAACTGACCATGTACTATTCCATGTTTACTTCGGTCAACGTACTGCGTCACAACCCAACCGTCAAAACAGAAGCACAGCAACATGGATTCAGTGATATGACCTATGGTTTTCTCGGATATCCGGTCAGCCAGGCAGCTGACATCAGTATATTCAAGGCAAACCTGGTACCGGTTGGAGACGACCAGATTCCTCATATTGAATTGACCCGCAAAATCGTACGCCGCTTTAATGATCTTTATAAACCAGTACTGGTTGAACCGGAGGCTTTGATTGGTGAAGTACCTCGTCTGATGGGTCTGGACGGAAAAGCAAAAATGAGTAAAAGCTTGAACAATGCCATATATCTTAGTGACAGTGCCACTGAAGTGGAAAGCAAGGTTAAAGACGCCGTAACAGATCCTGCCCGTATTCGCAAAACTGATTTGGGCCATCCGGAAATTTGCACGGTATATG
>JAGFXV010000250.1 GCA_017861475.1 Bacillota bacterium
GCAGCGTTGGAAAATGATTTTCTCAGCGCGGTTAAGAAGGCCAAGCTGGTTTGAGTAAAGTATTTATATTTTTAATAAAACTTTATCAAAAGTTAACCCTTTTTAAGCGGCCTTCCTGTCGTTTCTACCCTAGCTGTTCCCAGTATGCTGTTGAGGCTATCACCAAGTATGGTGCAGTAAAAGGAGGATGGTTGACAGTTAAACGAATCAGTAGATGTCATCCGTTTCACCCCGGAGGTTATGATCCGGTACCATAAAAAGCCGGCAAAATTCCTTATAGCTTGAAAATTAAGGAGGTGGCACCTGCTATAGAAAAAAGGTTGTTATAGCAGGGTTTAAATTTGTGGAGTAGTTTTGTTCATTGGTTTGCAGGGGTCATTGATTTTACCTATGGTCTGACCGTACAAATGGGCCTGCCCAGTTATGGATTGGCGATTATCCTTATGACCATAGCCATAAAATTATTGATGTTTCCATTGACCCAGAAGCAGATGCATTCGATGTCGGCCATGCAGGAGATTCAGCCCAAGACGAAATATATTCAGGAAAAATACAAAGATGATCCGCAGGTCATGCAGCAAAAGATCATGGAAATGTACAAAGAGCATGGGGTAAGTCCTTTTGGAGGCTGTCTGCCCTTGCTCATTCAGATGCCTATTTTTATTGCCTTTTACCAAGCCCTCTTTAATTTTAAATTTGTCAATCTTGCCCATGCAGCATTTTTATGGATTCCCAATATCGGTAAACCGGATCCCTATTTTATACTGGCTGTCCTGGCAGCAGCTACCACTTACTATCAACAGAAAATTTCAATGGTTGACAGTAAAGACCCCACGCAAAAGACCATGCTTTATTTTATGCCGATTTTTATGGCCTTTATTGCGTACAAACTACCGGCCGGACTGCCATTGTACTGGGTCGTTTTTAACACGCTGGGAATCATTCAGCAGTTATACGTAAACGCACAGAAGAAAAGTATGGCAATCAGCAAGGGAACAGCATCAATGACAATGGAAACACAGGAAAATGCCAAACCTTCCGCTGCCGCAAAAGAAGACGGCAAGACCGGAAATGCTGAAAAGACCAAAGGGGGAAAAACTTCGGCAGCCGGTGAGGTTGAAGGCAAGACAACGGACGCTGGGAGGGACAAAGGAGGAAAAACTAATAATGCAAGTCCAAACAGTAGAAAAAAAGGGAAAAAACGTTGATGATGCCATTCAGGCAGCGCTGGAAGAACTGGGCTGCGAAATTGATGAGGTAGAGATCGAGATTTTGGAAGAAGGCAGCAAAGGGCTGCTGGGACTGATCGGCGGAAAGCCCGCCAATGTAAGATTAACCCGGAAAGAGGAAAATCCGGCCGAAGATGCTCGCCAGATTGTTGAAGAATTGCTCAGGAAAATGAAAATCGAATATCAGATCGATACAATAACGGCGGAGCAAGGTACGGTACGCATCAATATTATCGGCAAGGACATGGGCCTGCTGATTGGCCGTAAAGGCGAAACACTGAATGCGGTGCAATACATTGCCGGATTGATGATCAATCGCAAACGGGGAGAAAGAATCAGACTGATTCTGGATGTTGAAGACTATCGCAAAAAAAGAGATGAATCACTGGAATCTTTAGCCAGAAGGCTTTCGGACAAGGTAAAAGATACGCAAAAAAATGTAGTCATGCGGCCGATGACATCTCAGGAACGCAGAATCGTACATACGGCTTTGCAGGAAGATCCTCAGGTAGTAACCTACTCGATGGGAGATGAACCCAACCGCAAGGTGGTAATCGCATTAAAAAAATAGTAAAAAAAGGCCCGCAGGGCCTTTTTTTATATAAACATTTATTTGTTAAAATAAATATAAATAATTATTTGGAGCCGAGAATATGAACAACGATATTATTGTTGCCGTTTCCACTCCGCCCGGCGAAGGCGCGGTCGGAATCATACGCATGAGCGGCAACGGTGCCGTCCATATTGCTGACAAAATATTTCTTCCTTATAATAAAGACGTTTCCCTGAGCGAACGCCGCAATTTTTCGCTCAATCTGGGCTGGATTCTGGCTGCGGATGAAAACCGCATCGATGAGGTGCTGGTGGGGATCATGCGATCACCCCACAGCTACACCGGTGAAGATGTGGTGGAAATCAACTGTCATGGAGGAGGTGCGGCACTAAGGGCCTGCCTGCAAAGATGTCTGGATATGGGAGCAAGGCTGGCGGAGCCGGGGGAATTTACCAAACGAGCCTTTTTAAATGATCGCCTTGAGCTTGAGCAGGCTGAAGCGGTGCTGGAAATTATCAGGGCCAAGACGGAGCGTGGATTGCAGCTGGCGGTAAAACAGCTGTCCGGCAAAACCGGCCGGTTTATTGCCGAGCTGGAGGACAGGCTGCTGGGGTTGAATGCCATGGTAGACGCCAGTCTGGATTTCCCGGAAGAAGTCGGCGATCTTGATCAGGAGGAAGCCCGGATGATTCTGCAGGAAACGATCGGCACCATCGACAGCTGGCTGGAAGCGGCCCGCCGGGCGGAGATTTATCGCGACGGGATAGAACTGGCCATTGTCGGCAAGCCCAATGTGGGCAAATCCAGTCTTTTGAATGCCCTGTCACGCAAGGAAAAAGCGATTGTGACCGATATCCCGGGAACCACCCGGGATATCGTGGAAGAATATATAAATGTCCGCGGCATACCGGTAAAGTTGATGGATACTGCCGGCATCAGAGCTACCGAGGATCTGGTCGAAAAAATCGGGGTGGAGAAATCCCGGGAGCTGATCGCCCAGGCCGATCTGGTGGTGCTGGTGCTCGATTTTGCAGCCGGCATTGCGGGAGAGGATATGGAAATATTTCAGCATATCCCCGCGGAGAAGCGCCTGGTGCTGGTTAACAAAGAGGACATTGAACGTAAAGCCATTAGCGAAGAAGAACTGGCGGACAAATTTTCTTCGGCCAGAGTGATTCGGGCTTCAGTCAAAGAGGACTATGGTCTGGATGAACTTGAAAATGCCATTGAAGAATTGCTGCTGCCGGGAAAGCAAAATGCAGACGGATTGGAAATCATGGTCAATATGCGCCAGAAGAATGCACTGCTGAAGAGCCTTGACTTTGCTGAAAATGCGCTTCAACAGATCGGAAAGGTATCCCTGGATTGTCTGGGAGTTGATGTCTGGGGTGCTTTGGAAAGCCTGGGGGAAATAAGCGGAAGGTCTTTGAAAGAAGAAGTGATCGACCGGATTTTCCATGATTTTTGTATCGGCAAATAGTTTTGAAAATGCGGGGGTAAATGATGATATACGAGGCAGGAAAATATGATGTAGTGGTAATCGGCGCCGGTCATGCCGGTTGTGAAGCGGCTCTGGCAGCAGCGCGCATGGGGGTCAGTACCCTGCTGGTTACACTTAATATAGAAGGAATTGCTTTAATGCCCTGCAATCCTTCGGTGGGCGGACCGGCCAAAGCGCAGCTGGTGCGGGAAATGGACGCTTTGGGCGGAGAGATGGCGGTCAATATTGATAAAAGCAGCATTCAAATGCGCATGATCAATACCGGTAAAGGGCCGGCCGTACAGTCTTTACGAGCCCAGGCGGACAAGCAGGAATATCAGAAAGAAATGCGCAAAACCATTCTGCGCCAAGCCGGACTGCATTTGCTGATGGCTGAAATTGTCGGCATCGAGGCTCACGAGGGACGGGTCTGTGCAGTGGTTACCCGTACCGGAGCGAGATTTCTGTGTGATGCGGTGGTGGTAACCTCGGGCACGTATCTCAAAGGCCGGATCATTATAGGCGATCTCATGTATGAAGGCGGTCCCGGCAATCAATATCCGGCCACGGAATTGTCGGCCAGTCTTCAATCATTGGGCATCAAACTGGGACGTTTCAAAACGGGAACGCCGCCCCGGGTCGACCGTAAAAGCGTCGACTTCAGCAAGACCATTGAGCAGCCGGGTGATCCAG
>JAGFXV010000251.1 GCA_017861475.1 Bacillota bacterium
TCGTTTTAGCCGGCACGGTGTTCTTTATGATGCTGGTGTCCGGAGCCAAAATATCACATCTGGGTTTGATTTCACTGCCAGGGATTGCGGCCGTATTTGCAGCCATAATATTTGAACCTTATCGGATGGAAAGACTGATAGCATTTACAAATCCCTGGAAATATGCCAATGATCAAGGCTTTCAAACCATACAATCCTTATATGCGTTGGGTTCAGGCGGGTTATTCGGAATGGGGTTGGGACGAAGTCGTCAGAAGTTTTTCTATCTGCCCGAGCAACACACCGATTTTATCTTTGCCATACTGGGTGAAGAATTAGGATTCATTGGAGTCACTCTTGTGCTGGGTCTGTTTTTGCTTTTTGCCTGGCGGGGGTTTAAAATAGCCATGAACGCACCTGATAATTTTTCCAGGATTCTGGCATCGGGATTAACTATACTGATTATCTTTCAGGCAATCATAAATATCGGTGTAGTTTCAGGAGCCCTGCCGGTTACCGGCATTACTCTGCCTTTTATCAGTTACGGAGGCACGTCGCTGTTGTTCTCCATGATGGGGGTAGGCCTGTTGCTCAATATATCAAGATATAGTACGTATAAATGAGGTGCAAAACATGAAAATCATACTCAGCGGCGGCGGAACCGGAGGACATATTTATCCGGCCCTGGCCATCGCCGGTGAACTAAAAGAACGACTGCCCGAAGCGCAATTGCTATACGTTGGTACACCCGCAGGAATGGAAAGCAGGATCGTTCCTGCAGCGGGCTTGGCCTATGCCTCCATTGATATTAGTGGTATTGACCGCACATCAATGCTCAAAGCCAGCAAATCAATTGTTAAATTCCCCAACAGTTTTTTTCAGGCCCGCAACATCATTAAAGATTTTAATCCGGATATTATCGTCGGCACCGGCGGATACGTATCATTTCCGATCGTACTGGCCGGTACCTTTATGGGGATAAAAACCATCATCCATGAACAAAATGCTTATCCCGGACTGGCCAATCGCAATCTTGCCAAGAGAGTCGATCGTATATTACTGACCTTTCCCGAAGCCAGACAGTATATCGAATCGGAGAATATAAAAGTAACCGGTCTGCCGGTGCGCAAACAAATGATGCATACTGACAGGAAACAAGCTTGCCAACTGCTGGGACTGGACGCAAATCTGTTCACAATTCTGGCTTTCGGCGGAAGCCTTGGAGCAAAAACCATTAACAATGCCATGTTTGACTTCATAGACCGCAGCCGCAGCCAATCCCTGCAGATCATATGGATCACCGGAGAGTCCGCGTATGAACAGATACAGGAAGAACTGGCGAGGAGATTTGACGTAAAAACCATCCGTCCTCGGATAATACTTTTTCCTTACCTGAACAATATGGAGCAGGCTATGGGTGCTGCGGATCTGGCTGTATGCCGGGCAGGAGCCAGTACTGTGAGTGAACTGGAAGTGATCGGCCTGCCCGCTATTCTCGTCCCGTTTCCGTTTGCCGCTGACAACCATCAGGAAAAAAATGCCCGGGCACTGGTTGATAAAAATGCAGCCTATTTGGTAATAGACGAGTTCTTTGACGGAGCTGAATTGTATAAAAAAGTTCAGGAATTACTTAAACAACCGGAGAAATTAAAAATAATGGGGCAAAATATGTTAAAAGAGGCCAAACCTGATGCCCTGAAAGTAATCGCCGACGAGATCCTGAAACTGGCCACCCAATAATTGCCGAACATGACTGAAGGCGAAGCATTGATAACTTATGGCGATGGCAGAGCCCAAAAAAACGCAGAAAAGCGATGCAAAGTTAAGACGATACCCCTCTCTGGGACAAGCTTTGAACCATAAGTGTAACCACTTATATTAATAACGCATACTATAAACTGAGTTCAAGATATCGCACATATTTAAGGAGATGAGGAATTGGCCGCTGATAAAGAACAATGGATCCATATGGTAGGAATAGCCGGAGCGGGTATGAGCGGAATTGCCAGAGTATTAAAAGAACAAGGGTTAAAAGTAAGCGGTTCTGACCTGCAAAAAAACGGTGTGAGCAGCAAACTCGAAGAAATAGGGATCCAAGTATATGAAGGCCATCAATCCTCAAACATTCAGGAGGGAGTTGATTTGCTGGTCATATCTTCGGCAGTCCCCCCCGAAAACATTGAGGTAAAAACAGCCATTCAACGCGGCATACCTGTGCTAAAAAGAGGGGAAATGCTGGCCAGGTTGGCTAACGCCAACAAAGGCATTGCCGTTGCGGGAGCCCATGGAAAAACCACCACGACCTCCATGGTATATACCGTCCTGGAGAGTTGCGGGGCTGAGCCGACCTACATCGTAGGCGGAGAATTACAGGACAGCGATCTTAATGCCCATCTGGGCAAAGGAGAATATTTCGTCGTTGAAGCCGATGAAAGCGATGCTTCATTTTTAGGTCTTTACCCTCATATTGCAATCGTGACCAATATAGAAAATGACCATCTTGATTTCTACAAGTCTTTTGACCGAATCAAAACAGCTTTTGAAAAGTTTCTGCAGCAAACCGACAGCGAAGGATTTGTTTTGCTGAATGGTGCTGACCCATGCTTGCGGGAAATCAGTCGAACAGCAACAGGACGTGTTCTTTTATATGGCGAAGACAGCAAATTTGATTACTATCTGCAAAACTGGCAGGTGCAGGGGATGGGTTCGGTTTTTGAAGCTTACCGGGCTGGGCAGTTTCTTGGCCGAATCAGACTTTCCGTACCCGGCCGGCATAATGCCTGGAATGCTCTGGCAGCGATGGCGGTTGCCATTGAACTGGGACATTCATTTGATACCATAGCCGCCAGTCTGAAAAATTTTCATGGTGCCAAACGCCGTTTTCAGATCATCGGACATATCGGAACCAATGTAGTGGTTGATGACTATGCCCATCATCCAACGGAGATCCAGGCGACAATCAAGGCTGCCCGTGATTTGGATTTTGAACGGTTGTTGGTCGTATTTCAGCCGCATCGTTATTCACGAACCCAGCTTTTAGCGGAACAGTTTGCCGTATCTTTTTCACAGGCAGATCTGGTCATTATTACAGATATATATTCAGCCGGGGAAAAACCTATTCCAGATGTTGACAGCCAGCTGATCTACAGACTTGCTTTGCAGGCCGGAGCCAATATGATATATATTCAAACCCAGGAAGAAATTGAACGATTCATCCGCCAGGAAATTAATAACAACGATCTCGTCATCACCATGGGTGCGGGTGATATTTGGAAGCTGGGAGTGAAGCTGGTTGATGAAAAATGATATGCCGTTGCTTGGACCTTTAAACCAGCGGAGGTGTTAAGTTGGAAGAGCACTTATTGGTCAGAGGAGGAAATGTCCTCAAAGGCCAGGTTAGTATAAGCGGTTCAAAAAATGCCATTCTGCCGATTATGGCAGCCAGTCTTTTGTCGGTCGGTGAAATAATCCTGAATGAAGTACCTGACCTGGAAGACATTAATGTTATGGCAGAAGCTCTCGAACTTTTGGGGGCTACGGTAAAACGTGAAGGCAAAGTGCTGATCATTAACGGCAGCGGAGTTAAAGACTTCGAACTTCCCGAGAGTATATCCAGACGTATGCGGGCTTCAAATCTGGTCATGGGTGCTCTGCTGGGACGAATGCACGAGGCCAGGGTAGCCTTCCCGGGGGGCTGTGCAATCGGTTCCCGGCCGATGGATCTGCATATCAAAGGATTTAAAGGTTTAGGTTACGATATAAGTGAAGGCAGCGGGTATCTGATCGGTAAAGAAAATCATGCCCAGGGAAAAGAAATTATGTTGGATGTACCCAGTGTGGGCGCGACTGAGAACATTATGATGGCTGCCGCCCTCACTCCCGGATATACGATAATCAGAAATGCAGCCCGGGAACCTGAGATCGTTGATCTGCAAAACTTTATCAATCGAATGGGGGCTAGGATCAAAGGAGCCGG
>JAGFXV010000022.1 GCA_017861475.1 Bacillota bacterium
TAATAGATACTTTCTCGCCTTCCCCGACCTCTACTTCCCTTTCACCATCCAGGGCTATTACCAATGGCCCATTGTTTACTTTTACTTCCTCGCCTATAGTCAATATTTTAAAATCAGAGACCGCAATAGGTCTGATTAATCCGGGAGCAATCGGAACAATGATACTGGTCTTGCCTGGGCCAATATCAATAAGCATTCCTTTTTCATCGGTTATGCTGATTGGCTGAAGATTTCCGGCAATGGAAGATATCCCAATGTTATCGGGTTCCCCCCGGGTGACCACCACCTGCTTGATACGCTCTTCATCCCAAATAGCCCGTGATCCGATAAAAATATCCGTAAGCACCACCGCATCAATCAGTGCTATATCTATCGGTTTACCATTTTTCAAAACAACCAGTTTCTTGGTTGGATGTATAGCCGGATAATCAACCAAACCGCAGGCCACTACTCCAGCAGCCAATCCAGCTGTCGTGCCTTCCAGCATTTGCGGAAAAACGTTATTGGTACCAGTAGAAATTGGTACCAGTGGTACATCTTCGCAGCCTTTGGCTACCATGCGGTTGGTTCCGTCTCCACCCATGGTTATAATACAATCCACTCCGCTGCGGCTCATGATTGATGCTGCCACGGATGAATCTACCTGCGTTGCGGTCATTTCCATATCCAGTTCCACTAATTCCATCGGCAATTTATGTCCTTTGGCCAACCCATCCACGGCCCGAGGTACGATTCCATAATAATCGGGCATATACAACACCCGATCCACACCTGTGGCAGCCAATGCCAAAAGACAACGCTTTACAATATTGATCTTTTCCTGGTTGTCAAAACAAATACCATAAGCCACCAGGCGGCGAATATCTTTACCAGAAGACGGATTGGCAATGATTCCCACTGTAGCCACACCGCTTCCTCCCTCCGAGAAATAATTAATTATGGTGGACAGTACAGGAAACTGTCCACCATAGTTTTATACTTTAGAAGAATCCTTCCACAGCTTTAATGATCTTTTCCTCACTGGGAATGAAAGCATTCTCAAGCACGGGAGCGAAAGGAATTGGTGTATCAGGAGATGCCAGTCTCTTAAT
This sequence comes from Bacillota bacterium, assembly GCA_017861475.1. GTDB lineage: Bacteria > Bacillota > Syntrophomonadia > Syntrophomonadales > Syntrophomonadaceae > Syntrophomonas_B. The sequence continues at coordinate 1,092 of JAGFXV010000022.1, forward strand.
AGGAGCATCCAGGTAATCAAAACCTTCTTCGCCTACCATTGCCGCAATTTCTCCGCCAAATCCGCTGGTTTTGACTTCTTCATGTACAATAAGCAATTTACCGGTCTTGGCAACGGATTTTAAGATCGCATCTTTATCAAGTGGTATCAGGGTGCGTGGATCCAGAACTTCTGCGTTAATGCCCTTTTTAGCCAGTTCTTCAGCTGCAGCCAAAGCTTTCTGAAGCATCCATGACCATGCTACAATAGTAATGTCGGAACCTTCACGTTTGATATCCGCTTTGCCGAGCGGTACAACGTATTCGCCTTCCGGCACATCTCCGGGTACGGTCAGCAGCTGTTTATGCTCAATATACATTACCGGATTATTATCCTTTATAGCAGCCATCATCAAGCCTTTGGCGTCGGCAGGAGTTGACGGCATAACGGTTTTAACTCCAGGTATATGTGTAAACCACGATTCTACACTCTGGGAATGCTGAGCAGCTGCGCCTTGCCCGGCACCGCATGGTGTACGCAGAACCATTGGAACCTGGCACTTGCCGCCATTCATATATCTCAATTTAGCTGCCTGATTAAAAAGTTCATCCATACAGCAGCCCATAAAGTCAACAAACATAATTTCTGCAATCGGTCTTAACCCGGTAAGGGCAGCACCTACTGCAGAACCGATAATAACTGCTTCACTGATGGGTGTATTCATAACCCGCTTGGGTCCAAACTCGTCATATAATCCGGCAGTTACTCCGAAGCACCCACCAAATTGGGCAACATCCTCACCTTGCAAATAAACGTTAGGATCATTCTGCATTGCTACCCGCATGCCATCTCTAATGGCTTCCGCATAAGTCATTTGTTTCATTATTTTTCACCCTTCCTTAAATTAATCTGCATAAACGTCAGTAAACAGTTCCGAGGGATCCGGCACTGGGCTGGATTCAGCAAATTTAATCGCTGCTTCGAGTTCAGCATCAGCCGCAGCCTTAATATCATCAAGTTCGGCCTGAGTGGCATATTTCAGTTTAAGCAGATTCTTTTCCAATCTGGGAATCGGGTCTTTTGCCAGCCATTCTTCCTGATCTTTGGGGTCTTTGTAAGCGCCCGGATCACCTTCGAAATGTCCGCGCCAACGCCAGCTTTTGCACTCAACCAAAGTCGGTCCATCGCCTTTTCTGGCCCGATCAATAGCAGCAGCCGCAGCTTCATAAACAGCTATAACATCATTGCCATCTACAGAAACACCAGGGATACCGTAGCCGCTGGCCCGGTCTGAAATGTCGGTAACATTCTGATGGTTTTCCTGAGAGTTGGAAATTGCCCAACCGTTATTCTCACAAAGGAAAACGATTGGCAGCTTCCAGGTAGAAGCCAGGTTTAATGATTCATGGAAGGTAGCACGGTCAGAAGCACCGTCTCCGAAGAAAGCAACCGCAACCGCACCATTTCCTTTATATTTACAGGTAAATGCAGCACCGGTAGCAAGAGGCATACCAGCACCAACTATCCCGTTAGCACCTAAAATTCCCAGATCCACATCGGCAATGTGCATTGATCCGCCTTTGCCTTTGCAATATCCAGTGGTCCTGCCGAATAATTCAGCCATCATTATTTTTATATCGCCGCCTTTAGCGATCAAATGACCATGTCCCCGGTGAGTACTGGCGATATAGTCCTTCTTCTCAAGGCTGGCACAAACACCAGTAGCAATCGCTTCTTCACCCAGATACAGGTGAACAAAACCGGGTATCTGACCGGCAGCAAATAATTCAACTGCCTTTGATTCAAAAGCTCTGATAGTAACCATCTTCTTGTACATGTCAAGTAATTGTTCTTTGTTGAGATCCATTCAAATTCCCTCCTTTAATTATTGGGGCTAAACGGTAATTTGTGTTTCCCGCCTGATCGATAAACCATTAAATGCTTTTCTTGCCCCCCTTCAAAGCCAAATCTTCGGGATGTGACATTTATTTTGATACCGAAGTGACCTAGCCGCTCTTTTTATATGTCGACATAAACAGTGAGAGCCGCTACGGCAACCACGATAGTATCCCCTTCACCCAGCATGGGCAGATCCAAACCTTTAACTGTCAATCCCCCTTCTTCAACCTCCAACTTCGTACTCCCAAAAGGAACTGCTTTCAAGATCTCATCCTGGTTTAATCTCTCCGGATATGGGCAGGCCACCTTTACATGCACATGCATCTGATTAGGATCAGATATGCCTGCAATGTCAAACAACCCGCACAAGCAGCTATGTGACACAGCATCTTTGATTGCTTTTTGAGCCGCATTTGTTACATCTCCGCCATGCATATCAATCCCGGTACCGATTTCGATAATAAAACGTTTCAGGCTCAAAGTATCATCCGCCTTTCTGTTGATGGAATGGATTGCACCTTAATAATTTGCACGATAACAGTTTTTCCATACATAAAAGCAAATAATATGCCAATTTAAAATATTTAATTTATAAAAGCTGAATAAATGTGTTTAACAATGCATTTTAGGAGCAATAAACCTTTAGATTTGGGTATGAGGATTGAATGTTTAATACTTGTCAATTGTTCGGCGTGAAAGTTGAAAAGAAAGCAATGCAGTTGGAGGCAGATGTCACATATTTTTGTAACACTATAACATTTGTAACCCCGATGTAACATTTCTACGTCAAATGTTACATCGGGGTTACAAATAGGTAATATATGTTAATAGCAATCTGTTACAAACGCCAGAATAAATAATTATGATGGTTTTTCTTTAGTAATCAATGTTGTAAAGACGCATTTTGCGATAAACCGTATTACGCGAAATTTCCATTTCCCTGGCTACGTCTGTAACGTTGCCGCCATGTTTTGTTAATTGTTTTAGTATTTCATGGTATTCCGTTTCAGCGTCCATGCGCTTCTTTTTAGCTCTTTCATTTGTTCGGCTTGTGGTCTGCGGATTCCTGACGATCGTTTTTGCCGCCATTATATCTTCTGATGCATGAATAATGGATGGCAGATGCTGCAAAGTAATACGATCGCCCTGAGCCAAATTGATCAGACGTTCAACAACATTCTGCAATTCGCGGACATTGCCTGGCCATTTGTAGTTTTGCATACATTCAATAACTTCAGAATCAATTTCTATATTTTGGTTGCCGAGTTTATGCCCGATGGTTTTGATAAACCGGTCCACCAACGCCGGAATATCTTCCAGATGTCTGCACAGCGGCGGCATGCTTATGGTAACCACATTTATCCGGTAATAAAGATCCTGCCTGAAGCTTCCTTTATCCACTTCGATGAGCAAGTTCTTGTTGGTTGCACAAATCAATCTGAAATCAAGGGGAATGATTTTATCGTCGCCAATTCGCGTTATTTTTCTGTCCTGTAAAACCCGTAAGAGTGCAACCTGTTGGTCCAACGGCATATCTCCAATTTCATCCAGGAACAGTGTACCGCCGGTGGCCAGTTCAAACTTACCGGGTCTGCCGCCACGCTTGGCCCCGGTAAAAGCTCCCTCAGCATAACCAAACAACTCGCTGCTGATCAAATCCCGCGGAATGGCACCACAATTAACCGCTACAAACGGACCTTGGCTGCGATTGCTGCGGTTGTGAATGGCCTGAGCCAAAACTTCTTTGCCGGTTCCGCTTTCTCCTTCCAGTAATATATTGGAATTGCCTGAAGAAGCCAGGGATGCTACCCTGATAACTTCAGCAATCTCAGGACTATTTCCGATAATATCCCGAAAATGAAACTGTGCTTGGGCGCCACTAAAACGGTTGACCAGTTTTTGAATCTCCTCCATGCGGCGTACCACAATTACTCCGCCGGTTTGAGCTCCCTCATCGTCTATAAGCGGTACGCCGGAAGACAGGCAGTGGATACGCCCGTCAGCAGTATCAACCATAATTTCATTATCAGAATAGGCTTTAAAATCATTGGTGACTTTATGGTTAAATGGCAAATTCCCGCCCAGGATTTCGATAATCGGTTTGCCAATTAATTCACTGGCAGGTTTGCCAATAATTTTTTCTGCCATCGGATTGATTTGCGCCAGCAAACCTCGTTTGTCAATAATCATCACTCCATCTGAAATCGCCCGAAATATTTCAGACAGATATTCAACCGCCATCGTCAATCCCCGGTTTTTTTCCTGAACGTAAATTTGTTCGGAGATTGCCTGCGCTGCCGCGACAACCATGCCTAGTGTATGCCGGTGGGTCAAATGAGACGGACCTGACATATCCAGAACGCCAATAAGTTGTCCTTGTCTGTTATGAATGGGTGAAGCTGAACAAGTCCAGGCATGATGTTTCTGACAAAAATGCTCTGCCCCCGAGACCTGTAAAGGGGTTCTTTCGACCAGTGCAGTCCCGATCGCATTCGTGCCGACTTCTTTTTCACTCCAATTGGCGCCCTTATCAAAAGTTATGATTTGTGCTTCCTGTAGAATCTTTTCATCCCCAAAAGCTTCCATGATATAACCGCGTTCATCAGTAAGAATTACAATAAAGCCAGAGCCTTTAACGAATTCATATAATTTTTTCATAAATGGTCTGGCCACTTCAATTAAATCACGGTGACGAAAAAGTAATTTATTGAGTTCCTCATTGGTCAGGATATCATGACTGCTGCCATCATAGGGATCCACACCGTCATTCATGCACCTTGTCCAGGAATCCAGAATATTCGGGGAAACAAAGTAATTGTCCGGCTTTTCTCCATCAATAAAGTTTTGCCATGCCAGTGTTATTTCCGGTAAAGAAGTCGGTAGACTCATGCTCATGTAAAACCTCCTCATTCTTACCTGTGTCATGTTCAAGAAATTTCGATATATTATTACAATTATTTTACTCCAAAAAACATAAAGGAAAAATGAAAATATTTTGTCAATCATTCCACTATTATGTTCATCAGAAAAAGCATAAGCCCCTTCAAATTAGAAGGGGCTTCAAAGCGTCATAAAATGTGAATAGTTTTGCAAGCCTTTCTTCACCTTTTATGCTCGCTCTGTTGATTTTGTACTTATTGGTTAGTTTTTATCGGGTAGGCTGCGTTCTTCATAATGAGAAAACTCCATCGAAAAACCTGCCCGGCCTTGTGTAATTGACCGCAATGAAGTTGAATAACCAAACATTTCCGCCAGCGGCACAAATCCACGAATGATCTGAGTGCCGCCCTGCATTTCCATGGAATCCATCCTGCCTCGGCGATTGCTGATATTCGCAATAATATTTCCGGTGTACTCCTCCGGTGAACTGATTTCCACCCGCATTATCGGTTCCAGCAATTGCGGTGCTGCTTTTCTCAAGCAATCTTTGGTAGCCTGCATGGAAGCCACCCGGAAAGCCATTTCAGAAGAATCGACCTCATGATATGATCCGTCCAAAAGTGTTGCTTTGATATTCACCACCGGATATCCTTTAAGAATCCCTTCCTCCAGAGCCTGTTTGACCCCTGATTCTACTGCCGGTATATATTCTCTGGGAATGGCTCCGCCCACGATTTTATTTACAAATTCAAAACCTTCCGTTGGTTCCAACCTCAGTACCAGATGGGCAAACTGACCTTTGCCGCCGGTCTGTTTTACATAACGGGTCTCATGTTCAGCTGTTCTGGTAATCGTTTCTTTATATGCCACCTGGGGCTGGCCAATATTTATATCAATTTTAAATTCCTTGGCCAAACGTTCACTGATCACTTCCAGATGAAGTTCTCCCATTCCTGACAGCAACGTCTGTCCGGTTTCCTTGTTATATGATATCTTGAAGGTAGGATCTTCAGCGGATATTTTGCCCAAGGCATCAGATATTTTGTTTTGGTCTGATTGGGTTCGCGGCTCAATGGCAATCTGTATAACCGGTTCGGGAAAATCAATTGATTCAAGCAGTATGGGATGATTTTCATTGCAGATGGTATCACCGGTCCCTATATCTTTCAAGCCGATAAATGCTACTATGTCACCGGCAGTCACTTCTTCTATTTCTTCACGATGATTGGCATGCATTTTCACCAGGCGGCCAATGCGTTCTTTTTTCTGTTTACTGCTGTTGTATACATAACTGCCTGCTTTAACGGAACCCGTATAAACCCTGGCAAAGGCTAGTTTGCCAACATGTCGATCACTCACGATCTTAAAAACAAGTGCGGAGAAAAATTCATTGTTGTCCGCGCTGATTTCAATAGGATTTTCCCCGTCAATATCAGTGGCATGCGCAGGTTCAATATCAAGAGGTGAGGGTAAAAAATCAACAATCGCATCCAGCAGCGTCTGAACCCCAATATTCCGATATGAACTGCCACATATAACCGGTACAATTTCACCGGCAATCGTACTTTCACGAACTTCTTCAATCAATAAAGAATCAGGAATAAGTTCATTATTATAATAAAGTTCCATTAATGAAATGCTGTTTTCCGCAACCTTTTCCAGCAAAACCAACCGCCATTTTTCAGCTTCCTCCAAATATTGTGCAGGGATATCGGTTATAACTATCTCATCACCCATACTTCCAGTAAAAGTTTGATACTTCATGGAGATAAGATCAATGATTCCTGCAAAAGATTCATCCACAAAAACCGGCAGGGTCAAAATCAACGGTTTGGCACCCAAACGATTGGTTATTTGCTCAGTAACCATAAAGAAATCTGCTCCGATAGCATCCATCTTGTTAACATAAGCAATACGCGGGACTCGGTATTTGTCAGCCTGACGCCAAACTGTTTCCGACTGGGGCTCAACTCCGCCTTTGGCGCAGAAAATAACGACTGCACCATCAAGGATACGCAGACTCCGTTCCACCTCGGCAGTAAAGTCAACGTGCCCGGGTGTATCGATAATATTGATATCGCAATTTTTCCAGATACATTTGGTCGCGGCAGAGGTAACCGTTATACCTCGTTCTTTTTCCACGTCCAGATAATCCATTACGCTTTCGCCGTCATGAGTTTCACCTATTTTGTGGGTCAATCCAGTATAATAAAGTATTCTCTCAGTTGTGGTCGTCTTGCCGGCATCAATGTGGCCAATGATACCAATATTCCACAAATTGTTGAGCATGTAAACAATTCACTCCTCCTGATTTTAAAAAAACAAACGGCATTACTATGTATAGTAGTGCCGTTTTTTAATTGCTTTTATTTAACGCACCCGAAACTAAATGATATTAGGTTTCTGGTTATTTGTCAAATTAATTCTTATCCTCTGTGTAAGGGGAGATAAAAATCGGGCCGTGTCTGTAATTTCCAAACACGGCCCCTTGTTTTAAACTCCATTTTACTTGTTGTGGAATTCAGGTTTTCTCTTTTCAAAGAATGCGCTGATGCCTTCGTTCTGGTCTTCGGTTCCGCAACAGAAGGTTGACTGTGCTTCTTCATACAACAGACTAACGGCAACGCTGCTTTCGTTGGCAACATTGATCCCCTTCTTGGCAAAACGCAAAGCTGCCGGAGGCATACCGGCCATCTTTTTGGCATATTTCATAGCGGTTTCGTTCAGTTCTTCCGGTTTGGTCACGATTTCAACCAGTCCTATACGTAATGCTTCCGCTGCATTGATCTCATCACAGCCAAGAATCATACGTTTGGCTTGGCCAATGCCCACCAGATGAGTCAGTTTTGCTGTTCCGCCCATATCCGGAGATAATCCGAACCGCACTTCAGGAATTGAGAAACGGGCATTTTCAGCTGCGATCCTGAAATCGCACCCAAGGATCAGTTCTACTCCGGAACCATAGCAAATTCCCTGTACTGCTGCTACCACCGGGAACGGATACTCCTGCCAGCGGCTGTACAATCTCTGCAGCCATACCAGACGATCCATGATCCATTGAGAGTCTGCCTGTTTTAACATATTTAAATCTACACCGGCGGTAAAGTGATCGCCGTCTGCATTAATTACGCAAGCCCTTATCATTTTATCTTCTTCCATGATTTCCTGAATCTCATACAGTTCTTTGAAAAACGTTTGGCCGGCTACCAGGTTAAATCCCTTGGGATTACAAAGGGTTACAATCGCTATGTTGCCTTCCTTGGCATAATTGAAATGCTTGCCGTAGCTCATGACAATACCTCCATTAAATTATTTTGTTACCGTAATTCTCTATCAGTAATATACTTGTTATGGAACGGAATTGTCAATTTGCTTATTCGGCCTGCAGTTATTTGAGCAATGGTGATATCGCCTTAAACTCAGGCGTTCCAGAGATTTTTAGTAAATCAAAGACGATCGTCTCTGTATTGGAAATAACCGCACCAGCATCGCGCATTAATGCAAGCCCATTGCTGTAATTGATTTCATAACGCGAACAAACTGCGTCCTTGGCTACATGCACATTGTAACCGGCTTCCACCATGTTGCGAACCGTCTGATAAACGCAAACATGAGTCTCGGTTCCGGTTACAATCAAAGTTTTTCTTCCCGGCGGCATAATCTCCAACAGTTGATCACTGACGCTGAACGAAGTTTTTTCAATATATTGATGCTGATAATCCTCCAGATGATCTTTGATCTCCGCCACAGTTGAACCCAGCCCGCGCGGATACTGCTCAGAAACGATAATTGGCATGTTGAATTGTTTGGCGGTTTCAACCAGCAAAGCAGTATTTTTATAGACCTGGTCGCGTTCTGCCATGGCATTCATTAAACGCTCCTGTATATCGATAATCACCAGTACTGCATCTTCTTGGTTTACATGGTACTTACTCATGCTGTTGCCTCCTTAATTATTGTAATGAATATTTCGACAGTGCTTAGATTAATATACCAAAAGTTGTGTTCGTTTGCACCCTTCGACTGTGATAAACTAAATTCAGCTTAGGATTTTGGAGGGAAATTTATGCGCAGGAACAGTACAAATCTGATCTTCATTCTGGTTATATTGAGTTGTCTTTTCTTTGTTATTATTTCCCAACCCAAAATTAAGGAAACCCGGACCAGCGAACAAGCGGTGAAATCAAGTGAAACCATTACCCTTTTGGCGACCGGTGACATTTTAATGCACAATACTGTTATTGCTTCAGGACTGAAAGATGGTAATTATAAATATGAAAATATGTTTGAACCAATTAAAAGCATCGTTGCCTCTTCCGATTATGCAATGATTAATCTCGAAGCGGCGCTGGCGGGTCCTGATACCGGATATACAGGTTATCCTCTTTTCAACGCACCGGACAGCCTGGCTGAAGCAATAAAAAATACCGGTTTTGACCTGGTAACAAATGCCAACAATCATATTCTGGACCGCGGTTATTCCGGAGCCATGAGGACACTCGATATTCTAAAGCAAAACGGGTTAGACACCATCGGCATAAATAAATCCCAGCAGGATAAAGATACAATGTTTATCAAAGATATCCGCGGCGTTAAAGTCGGTTTTT
>JAGFXV010000252.1 GCA_017861475.1 Bacillota bacterium
TCAGCATCCTGATAACCGTTTCACCGCGCCGGATCGTTCTGCATAATGCTTCCAGCGATTATTCTGAACCGGTTAAAATTATTCGCCAGGTTTTTGGAGAGAGAATCAAGGAATGCGAAGGATGTGAACGCTGTCTGCAGAACCGGGAAGGGGAACGGAGCAAGCATCACTGAACAGGTCAATTATATAAATCAGGTCAAACACGCCGCCCATGATTACATACCTAATAGTATGTTGAGTGAGCGGCGTTGTTGCGTAAAATTTCTTCAACGATTAGTTTATTACAGCCTAGGACAAGCTTTTGTAGAACGAACCCTGGCTATAATTTATTGATATGGTTTTAAAAAAGTGCTATCCTTTGAAGGAATATAAGATAGGGTGATCATGTGGTTATCAAGGTCGTTACGACACTTTTAATAAGTACCTTTATCGGCTATATTACCAATGTTGTTGCAGTGAAAATGCTGTTCTGGCCGCGGCAGCCGATCAACCTGGGCTTTTATACCGTTCAGGGGATACTACCCAAAAGACAGGCACAGATTGCTGTCAGTCTGGGTGAACTGGTAGAAAAAGAACTGTTGTCGCTGGAAGATGTGCTGGACAAGATCAATACGCCGGAGATTCAGCAAAAACTGATAGATAAAGTGTCCGTGATGGTAAAAGTAAGACTGACTGAGTTACTGCCCAGAATTATTCCCGGTCGGTTGATCCAGATCATAGTTGATACATTGGACAAGATTTTGATTCAGGAATCAGCGCAGATCATTGAGCAAATGTTTAAATTCGGCGGTGAATATCTGACCAGCGAAATCCACATCAGCAAAATAGTGGAAGACAAAGTCAATGCGTTTGATTTGCAGCAATTGGAAGATATGATCAAAGGGATCTCTGCACCGGAATTGACTTTTATTGAAGTTCTTGGCGGGGTGATGGGATTTATCATCGGCTTGGTTCAGGTATTAATTATATTGATTGCTTAAGTTTAAAAACAGGAGGTTATAAAGGATGCTTACAATTACTTTGCAGGATGGCAGTAAAAGGGAATATGCTGAGGGCACTACCCTCCTGGAAATGGCTGAAAAAATAAGTTCAAAGCTGGCCAAAAATGCATTAGCAGCAGAATTTAACGGCCGGATCTGTGGCCTTACCCAGCCGATATTTGAGGACGGAGAGCTTAAAATACTTGATTTTGAGGATGAGAAAGCCCGTGACGTTTATCGCCATTCATCATCCCATGTCATGGCCCAGGCCATCAAAAGACTCTGGCCGGATACTCGTCTGGCAATTGGTCCGGCGATCGACAAAGGATTTTATTATGATTTTGATACCGAACACATTTTTACGCCGGAAGATTTTGAGAAAATCGAAAAAGAGATGGCTGCCATCGTAAAAAGCGATTACCCCATTGTAAGAAAGGAAATGCCGCGTAATGAGGCGCTGGAGTACTTCCGCAGTCTGGGGGAAATCTATAAAGTAGAATTGATTGAAGACTTGCCCGAAGATGCGATTATAAGCTTCTATGAACAGGGCGATTTTATTGATCTGTGTGCCGGCCCGCATGTACCTTCTACCGGACGTCTCAAGGCCATCAAGCTGATGAGCCTGGCGGGAGCGTACTGGCGTGGCAGCGAGAAGAACAAGATGCTGCAGCGTATATACGCTACCTCGTTTCCCAAACAAGCCATGTTGGATGATTATTTAAATAAACTGGAAGAAGCTAAAAAGCGCGACCATCGCAAGCTCGGCAAGGAACTGGGACTGTTTGTGCTACTGGACGAAGGACCGGGGTTCCCGTTCTTCCTGCCCAAGGGAATGGTTTTACGAAATGAACTGGAGAAATACTGGCGGGAGCAACACGAAATTGCCGGGTACCAGGAGATACGGACACCTATCATGTTAAACCGTGAACTCTGGGAGCGTTCAGGTCACTGGGATAAATATAAAGACAACATGTATTTTACGGTCATTGATGAGACGGATTTTGCGCTTAAACCTATGAACTGCCCAGGCGGAATTCTGGTTTATAAACAAAACCTGCACAGTTACCGGGATTTGCCTTTGCGCACAGGGGAGATGGGTTTGGTACATCGTCATGAGATGTCCGGTGTTTTACATGGCCTGATGAGAGTACGCGCCTTTACCCAGGATGACGCCCATATCTTTATGTTGCCGGAGCAAATCAATGCTGAAATCAAAGGAGTTATCGACCTGATCGATCTCTTCTACAAACAATTCGGCTTCCCTTATCATGTTGAATTATCCACCCGTCCCGAGAATTCGATCGGCTCGGCAGAGGATTGGGAGATAGCCACCAATGCGTTGAAACAGGCTTTGCAGGAAAAAGGTTTGGAATTTAAAATCAATGAGGGTGACGGGGCTTTCTATGGTCCAAAGATCGATTTTCACCTGGAAGATTCTTTGGATCGTACCTGGCAGTGCGGAACCATCCAATTGGATTTCCAGATGCCGGAAAGATTTGACATGACCTATATAGGGGAAGACGGTGAAAAACATCGTCCGGTAATGATCCATCGCGTAATCTATGGCAGCATGGAACGCTTTATCGGAATTCTGACCGAGCATTTCGGAGGGGCGTTCCCCACCTGGCTGTCACCGGTACAGGTCAGAATATTGCCGATCACCGACCGTCAGCATGAATATGCCCACCAGGTCCTGGCTGATTTGAAAGCCAGTGGAGTCCGGGCTGAAATAGATGACCGCAGCGAGAAAATCGGCTACAAGATCCGCGAAGGCCAACTGCAGAAAATCCCTTATTTGCTGGTGTTGGGGGACAAAGAAATTGAAATGGGCGGCGTTGCCGTACGTCATCGCAAGCAGGGAGATTTGGGCAGTCAGAAACTGGATGAGTTTATAAACATGATAAAGGATGAAATCGTAAATCGCCGCATCAGCTGATGATTTGTCAGATTGAGCTGATGCTTGCATTTATGCAAAAAGGTATGTTATACTCTTAAAGTGTTTTTAAGCAGGAGCCATGCTTCTCACCCTGCAACCTGTTGTTCGCAGGGTTACCGTAAACAAGCACTTATGATCCGTGTATATTTACATTCATGGATGGATTGCTTGGCTATGGCATTCAGGAGCGGGTTTTTGCGACCCGCTCTTTTTTTATACTATCGTGAAGAGATATTACAGTACCCTTCGGGTACTTCAAGGTAGATAGTATAAGTGCAACCACAACTTCTGCCATCGCTTGCGGCTTGGCATAAGTCGGGTTTTCTTTAAGTTAATTTGGAGGTGAAATCATTATCAGCAAGGATTGGAGAGTCAACGAAGATATTCGGGTAAAAGAGGTCAGGCTGGTCAGTGAAGATGGTGAACAACTGGGTATCGTGCCGATTCGCGAAGCATTGCAGATTGCCTTGGATCGAGGTGCAGATCTGGTGGAGGTGGCTCCCTCAGCCAAACCGCCGGTATGCAGAATAATGGATTATGGCAAATTCAAGTTTGAACAAAGCAAACGTGACAAGGATGCCCGCAAAAAGCAAAAAGTAATAACCATCAAAGAAGTGAAAATGCGTCCCAACATCGAAGATCATGATTTTGATGTAAAGACAAAAAATGCCCGCAAGTTTTTGACCTCCGGGGATAAAGTCAAGTTTACCATCATGTTCAGAGGGAGAGAGATCACCCATCCTGAACTTGGCATGAAACTGTGTGAGAAATTTGCGGCAGATCTTGCCGACATCTCAACTGTTGAGAAGATACCAAAGGTTGAAGGTAAAAATATGGTAATGATCCTGCTGCCTAAAATAGAGAACAATGATTAAAGGAGGAAATCAAATATGCCCAAGATGAAGACCCACAGAGCTGCCGCCAAAAGATTCAAAAAGACCGGCAGCGGGAAAATAAAGAGATCCAAAGCTTATGCCAGTCATTTACTTGGTTCAAAATCTCCCAAAAGAAAAAGGAATCTGCGTAAAGCTGGTC
>JAGFXV010000253.1 GCA_017861475.1 Bacillota bacterium
TGCCCGGGCAGTGCTTCCATTGCGGCGGCTCTGCAGCCGGAGAAAAATTACTATTATTATTATGTTTCCCGAGGGGATGGAAGTCACCAGTTTTCCAAGACGTTTGCCGAGCATCAGGCTGCAATCAGGAAGTATTCTCCGTAACCTAACCACAAACCGCGCAAGTCAAGAACCGTCCCCTACTTGCGCAAGTTGGGGACGGTTCTTGACTTGCGTTAGTTATATTACAAAGGAATTTTTTAAATGAAACGAACTGAACTGCTTCTCCCGGCGGGAGATCTTGATAAACTTAAAACTGCCATACTCTTTGGCGCCGATGCAGTATACGCTGGCGGCAAGGAATATAGTCTGCGGGCCGCTGCCGGCAATCTGAGCCTTCCGGAAATGAGCGAAGGCTTAAATTTTGCGCATGAACATAGGAAAAAGCTATATGTGACCGTCAATATACTGGCCCATAACCGGGATTTAAAGAATCTGCCCGCCTATCTTGAAAGCCTGGCGCAATTGGAAGTGGACGGACTGATCGTTGCTGATCCTGGCATTATGAGAATGGCCCGTCAATATGCGGCGCATATCCCCATAACCGTCAGTACGCAGGCAAATATAACCAATTATGAAGCGGCAGCCGTTTACCGCGACCTGGGTGCCGAGCGTTTGGTATTGGCTCGTGAATTGTCTTTACCAGAGATTATCGCCATTAAAGAAAAAGTTGGCGTTGAAGTGGAAGTGTTTGTGCACGGGGCTATGTGTGTTTCCTATTCCGGCCGCTGCCTCCTCTCCCATTATATGACCGGACGCAGCGCCAATACCGGCGAATGTGCCCATCCCTGTCGTTATCAATATCAACTGCTGGAAGAAAAACGACCCCATGAATATTATCCGATCGAAGAAGACGAACGCGGCAGTTATATCTTAAACTCCCGTGATCTTTGCCTGCTTTCTTATCTGCCACGGTTGGCTGAGGCGGGAATTGATTCGTTCAAGATCGAGGGCAGAATGAAGAGCGCTCTTTACGTTGCGGTTACAGCTTCCGTTTACCGCCAGGCGCTGGATGCATATTATCAAACAGGGGTCGAATACAGCCAGGCTCAATGGCAGACCTGGATGGAGGAACTGCAGTCAGTTGCTACCCGACCCTTTACCAACGGATTTATCGAAGGCGAATCGCCGGAACTGCAGGATATCAATCGGACTGTGCAACCGCGGCGGGTCGATTTTTGCGGGATTGTAAGAGGTTACGACCGCCAACGGGAATGGCTTGCTGTTGAACAAAGAGCCAATTTTGGTCCGGGAGAAGATTTACAGCTCATGCTGGCAGAGGGCCGTATTCTGAATCTTGATCTGCATGTTTTATATGATGAAGACGGAAATGCCCTTGACCGGGCCCGCCATGCCAAGCAACTGGTCTATCTTCCTTATCCACAGGAAATTGCATCAGGTTCAATCTTACGAAGGGTGATCAGATAATTGCGAAATCAGATTTATGCCAAACTACAACCAGAAAAAATAGACATGCTTACCAAATTGATCGAAGCCTATGATCACATCGGGATCGTTTCAACGATTGACCAGTCACGGGGTCTGGTTGTGATCAGATCAACCGAAGACTGCCTGCCTGAACTGGAAGAAATTCTGCACCATCTTCCTTTTTCCATCGAATTATTTTTTGAACAACCTGAAGAGTGATAAAAGGATGCCAGATGGTGTGAAGAGTACGTTCCAAGCGCCTTAACCATAACCGCCAGGCTGTTTTCAAGGTTAGAATAGAAATATAAATGAGTCTTAATGAGGTATCCAACATAATGAAAATTGTTTATTTTCATAACGGCAGTGTGATCTTACGTGAAAAAGAAATCCCTCACCCTTCAGCCGGAGAGGTATTGATCAAAGTAACCATGGCAGCCATTTGCAACACGGATCTCGAACTATCCAGGGGGTATTACGATTTCTCGGGTGTACCCGGTCATGAATTTGTGGGCATTGTAATCAAGTCTCCGGATAACAGGATGCTGGAAGGAAAACGCGTGGTGGCAGATATTAATTGTGGGTGTGGGGACTGCACCATGTGCCGGGAAGGAAAACACCGGCATTGTATTAATCGGAAAACGATTGGCATCAAGGACTGGGATGGGGCATTTGCGGAATATGTCCTGGCGCCGCTGCAGAATCTTTACATGGTCCCTGATAAAATGCGTGATGAAGAAGCAGTTTTCACTGAACCTCTGGCTGCAGCACTGGAACCCACCCAGCAGATCCATATAACCAATCAGCAAAAGGTATTGGTGATGGGTGACGGCAAACTGGGTCTGCTGACCGCATTGGCATGGAAGCATTACAACCCCGGACTGCTTCTGATGGGAAAACATCCGGACAAGCTGACCATTGCAGAACAGGCAGGAATTAAAACCATTCTGCGGGACTTGTTTGAACATGACCGGCAGGAATGCTACGATATCGTTGTTGAGGCCACAGGAACAGCAGAAGGGATCAATGAAGCCATTGATTATGCCAAAGCGGAAGGAACGATCATTGCCAAGACAACTTCCCACCTGCCTTCTTCTGTCGATCTCGCTAAAATCGTTGTCAAAGAAATCTGCATTCTCGGTTCCAGATGTGGAGATATGGACCTGGCATTATCCTTCTTGAAGGAAGGCTATGTCAATGTTAAACCACTCATTGAAGCAGTTTATCCTCTGGAAGAGTTCGGGAAGGCATTCGAACATGCCATCCGCCCGGGAAGCAAAAAAGTATTAATACGGATGTAGGAAGCGGCAATTATGCAAAAAGGATATCTGTATATCATTCTCACAACCATCATTTTCAGCACCATGGAAATCGCCTTAAAGATGGTGTCGGGCGTGTTTAATCCGATCCAGCTCACCTTTACCCGGTTTTTTATCGGTGGATTGTTTTTAATCCCTTTCGCTGTAAGTGCGCTTCGCAAAAGGAATGCTTCCATAACAAGCAGCGATTTATATCATTTTGCCTTTTTGGGATTTCTGGGCATTGTGATAAGCATGATATTGTATCAACTGGCTGTGCAAAATACCAAAGCTTCCGTTGTGGCCGTTTTATTCAGCTGCAATCCGGTTTTCGTCACCATCTTCGCCTTCATGTTTTTACAGGAAGCGATTCATAAAAACAACATACTGGCCTTAATTCTTGAAGTGATTGGTTCGGCTATCATCATCAATCCCCTGAATGTAAAACTCAGCGTATTGGGCGTTATGCTGACCATGGCATCCACGTTAATTTTTGCTCTTTACGGTGTTTTTGGGAAAAGAAGAAGTGCCCAATACAGCGGTATCGTAGTTACCTGCTTCAGCTTTTTATTTGGATCTTTAGAAATGCTGGTTTTCATTGCCCTGAGCCATATTTCCCCGGTCGCTTCATGGCTCTCTTCAACAGGGCTTGAAATGTTCTCCAATATCCCCCTGTTCAGCGGATATTCCTGGGCAGTCCTGCCGATTGTAATATATATTTGCATCGTCAACAGCGGCATCGGTTACGCCTGCTACTTTACGGCCATGGAGAAAACCTCTGCTCAAACTGCTTCACTGGTATTTTTCTTTAAACCGATCATGGCGCCAATCCTGGCCCTGATTTTATTGCATGAGGTAATTCCGTTTAATATGCTTCTCGGTATTTTATTCATTCTCATCGGTTCACTTTCATCCATTTTACCTGATTTGCTGAGACAAAAAGCCGCTCAGGTATAAGCCTTCCTCTTATTGCCAATCATAAGATTAATATTTTCCTGCATGTTTCGCCGGAGGGCTTCAATTTGTTAAAAAGAATTTATTTTATGATGGGCTTTTTCCTCGTAATATTTTCGCTTCTGCTGGGAAGAATCTTCTATTTTCAAATTGTCAGAGGAGAAGAACTGACTGCCCGGGTAGTAAATATGCGCAGTCAGTCTGTTGCCATGTGTGAATTTGCCCGCG
>JAGFXV010000254.1 GCA_017861475.1 Bacillota bacterium
TCAGGTGCCAGCTTTAATGCAGGGGAAAAATGTCAGGGGGCTTACGGTAGTAATTTCTCCATTACAATCTTTAATGAAGGACCAGATTGATAATCTTGAAAAACTTGGAATAACAGATGCTGTTACCATCAATGGCTTGCTTGATCCGATCGAAAGAGCTAAATCCATAGAAAGAGTGGAAGATGGATCAGCTTCCATTCTCTATATAGCACCGGAATCTTTGCGTTCCAATACCATCGAACGATTATTGCTGGGCAGAAATGTCGTCCGGTTCGTCATTGACGAAGCCCATTGCTTATCTTCCTGGGGACAGGATTTCAGGGTCGATTATTTATATATTGCTGACTTCATTAAAATACTGCAAGAAAAGAAGCATCTCGAAGAGGGGATTCCCGTTTCATGCTTCACAGCTACCGCCAAGCCGAAGGTAGTGGAAGATATCTGTCAGTACTTTAAAGACAACCTGTCTACGGACCTTGAAATATTCCCCGCCAATGCTGCGAGGGTCAACCTTCGTTATGATGTGTTTGAGGAGCAGAACGAAGAAGAGAAATATCATGCAGTAAGGAATTTAATTTCAGAAAAGAACTGTCCGACCATCATTTATGTTTCACGAACACGGAAAGCATACGATCTGGCAAAGAGATTGACCGAGGATGGATTTGAGGCCAAACCCTACCACGGTAAGATGGAAAAAGAGGAAAAATCACAGAATCAAGATGCCTTTATAAATGGGGAAGTCCAGATCATGGTGGCTACATCTGCTTTTGGCATGGGCGTGGATAAAAAAGATGTGGGTATGGTCATTCATTATGAAATCTCTGATTCTTTAGAAAACTATATTCAGGAAGCCGGACGGGCCGGCAGGGATGAAAATATTACCGCCGATTGTTATATTTTGTTTAACGATGATGATTTAAGCAAGCACTTTATTTTGCTTAATCAAACAAAAATCACTCTGCAGGAAATCAATCAGGTCTGGAAAGCGGTCAAAGAACTGACCAAAGTGCGAGCAAAAGTATCACAGTCGGCTTGGGAGATTGCTAATATGGCTGGCTGGAATGAGGGCATCGAAAACGTTGAAACCAGAGTCAGGATTGCCATTTCAGCCCTGGAGACAGCTGGTTATTTGAAAAGGAGCAATAATTCTCCTCGGGTATTTGCCAACAGCATTAATGCTAATAATGCAGCAGAAGCAATTTCACAGGTCAATGATTCCAATAGATTTGATGAGAAGCAAAAAACGCAGGCTGCCCAAATTATCAGTAGACTGTTTACAGACAAAAATTCAAAACAGAGCATCGAAGACGCAACAGTAACAAGGGTGGATCATTTAGCTGATGTTTTAGGGATGGAAAGAAAAGAAGTTATACGAGTTGTTAATCTGCTGCGTCTGGAGAAAATCATTAGCGATGATAAAGATCTGATTGCATATATAAGTAAGGAAGTTAACTCAAACCGTTCACTCAAAATTTTAGAATCATATCAAAAAATCGAAGAATATCTGCTTACAATGTTTACTGATGAGCCAAAAACTTACCACCTTAAGGAACTGAATGAATTAGGTGACGAATGGGGTTGCCAAGATATCAACCCAAACAAGATTATGGCTATCTTGAACATATGGGAAATCATGCATTGGGTCACAAAGAAAGTAAAGGGTCCATCAAATGAGCAAATTGAAGTTTGCTGCTCTTACAACCGTGAAGATCTTGAAGAAAAGCTTTTACACCGTCATGAAATGGCCCTATTTATTGCAGAGTATCTTTATAGTAAAAGTGAAAAGTCGAGCGACTTAGAAGTCAGCGAATATTCCCGAGATAAGGCGGAAACAGTTGGAGTAGTGTTTTCTGAAATTGAATTGTTAGAGGAGTATCATCGCGGTACAGCCCTTTTCAATCGGAAGATCACACTTGATGACATAGAAGACGCCCTTTTTTATTTATCCAAGATCGACTCAGTCAAAATCGCAGGCGGTTTTATGGTGATCTATAGCCCAATGACTATTGAACGGCTCGAAAAGGATAATCGCAAGCGTTATAAAAATGAGGATTATCAAAAGCTCAGCCAGTTTTACGAGAGCAAGATGCAACAAATCCATATTGTGGGAGAATATTGCCGGATGATGATCGAGAATTACAAGGCGGCACTGACTTTTGTGGATGACTATTTCCAGCTGAAATACGATTCTTTTATCAATAAATACTTTAAGGGCAGCCGCCAGAATGAACTAAAGAGGAATATCACGCCGGCCAAGTTCAAAGAATTATTTGGTACATTATCACCGACTCAGCTAAGTATTATCAACGATAAAGAGTCGAAATACATCGTGGTTGCAGCTGGTCCGGGCAGCGGAAAAACCCGGATCCTGGTTCATAAGCTGGCTTCGCTGCTTTTAATGGAGGATATCAAACAAGAACAACTGCTAATGGTCACTTTCTCCAGATCATCAGCTACAGAATTTAAAAAGCGTCTGCTTAAGCTGATAGGCGGTGCGGCCAACTATGTAGAGATTAAAACTTTTCATTCCTATTGTTTTGATATATTGGGAAGAGTGGGTACGTTGGAGAAATCGAACGAGATCATTAAAGAAGCTACTGCAAAAATCCTCAATGGTGAAGTAGAAGCCAGCAGAATCACGAAAACCGTCCTGGTGATCGATGAAGCCCAGGATATGGATGCAGATGAGTATGCCCTGATCTGGGTTTTAATGGAAAGGAACGAAGAGATGAGGGTAATTGCCGTAGGGGATGATGACCAGAATATCTATGAATTCAGAGGTTCGAGTTCCGAATACCTGAAGCAGCTGAGCAAAAAAAAAGGTGCCGTGATGTATGAACTGGTGGAAAACTACCGCAGCAAGAGCAACTTAGTTGATTTCAGCAATCAATTTTTAGAAAATATACCCCAGCGCTTAAAGAGGACCCCTATTATCCCGGTGCAGAGCGATATAGGTACTATCAAAATCATACAATATAAAAATTCCAATTTGATTACGCCGCTGGTGAACAATATTCTTGCGGCGGAATTGATCGGATCTACCTGTATTCTGACCAAGACCAACGAAGAAGCCTTGCAGATAACAGGTTTGCTGCTCAAAGAAGGAATGCAGGCTAAACTGATTCAATCCAATGAAGGATTCAGCCTGTACAATCTTTTGGAAATCAGGTTCTTTTTAGACAGGCTCACTTTGGAAGAAGGGAGTTATACCATAGATGCTGATGTCTGGAACCAGGCCAAACGTGATTTTAAAGAACGATTCCGCGGCAGTTTAAATTATGACCTGATAACCAATTCTATCAAGGACTTTGAGGCCATCAATCCCAAAAGCAAATATAAAACGGATCTGGAGATTTTTATTCGTGAATCAAAGATGGAAGATTTCACCGGCGACAATATCGAAACTATCTATGTTTCAACGATGCATAAGGCCAAGGGAAGAGAATTCGATAATGTGTATTTAATGCTCGATGGGTTTCAAGTGAGCAGTGATGAAGCCAAACGACTGTTGTATGTAGCCATGACCAGAGCGAAAACCAATCTGACCATTCACTATAATGGTAATTATATAAGGAATATTAGAACTGAGGGCATAAAATCAATAAACGATACTACAGATTATTTGCCCCCTTCTCAGTTAGCTATGCAGTTATCCCATAAACATATATGGCTGGACTACTTTGGTTCACGGCAAAACATGGTTTCCCAGCTAAATAGCGGCGAAATGCTTGCCTTTGATGGGGAAACCTGCTTTAATGCAAAAGGTGTAGCAGTGCTAAAAGTCTCAAAACTTCTCAAAGAACAAATAGAACCAATGATGCGAAAAAACTATCGACCCCATAGTGCCAAAGTAAGATTTATGGTCTACTGGCAAAAAGAAGACGCGGATGATGAAATCATTATCGTTTTACCGGAGATTTACTTTGAAAAGCC
>JAGFXV010000255.1 GCA_017861475.1 Bacillota bacterium
AGTCATCTTCGGGATGCAAAATATTCCATTGCTGACATCGCACTTTATTCTGCTCAGAAAACTGGACAGCGGTATTTACTGGGTTTTACTAGTCCTCGTTATTGGTATTGTTGGGGATACGGTGGCCATGTATGTGGGTAAGTCTTTAGGTAAAAGAAAGCTTATCGAGCTGGTCAGCCCGGGTAAAACCGTGGAAGGCACCATCGGACTCATTGGGGGTGCCACCCTAGGTGCCTGTCTATTTGGATATTTTTTAATTTCCGAGTTTTCCGTAGTCCACTTTCTGATTCTCGGCCTTGTGGGTAGTATCATCGGACAGCTGGGCGATCTTTGCGAATCCGCCATTAAAAGAAATTATGGCAGAAAGGACGCCAGCTCTTTGTTGCCCGGGCATGGAGGACTGATGGACAGAATGGACAGTCTGATATTCATAGCTCCCTTTGTCTATTATTACCGCATTTTTGTGATTGGTTAATGAAAAAAATAACTCTTTTAGGATCGACAGGCTCCATCGGTGTCAATGCACTGGATGTTCTTGACAAGAATCCAAAAAAATTCAAAGTGGTCGCGCTTACTGCCGGTCGCAATATTCGGCTTTTGGCCAAACAGATATTAAAATTTCATCCCAAGATTGTTGCGGTTCAATCCAGGCAGGATGCAGAGCGTTTACACCAAATCCTGGGTGTCAAGAATAATATTCCAATCCTTTATGATGAAACGGGTATTGAGGAAGTTGCTTCCTATCCATCGTCCGATATTGTTCTTTCAGCCATTTCCGGCGCGGCAGGCCTGAAACCAACACTGTCGGCGATAGAAGCAGGAAAAGATATTGCCCTGGCGAATAAAGAAACCATGGTAGTTGCCGGGCATATCGTTACAAAAAAAGCCAGGCAAAAAAATATAAAAATTCTCCCCGTGGACAGTGAGCATAGTGCAATATTTCAATGCCTGGCCGGACAGAGACCCGAAAACTTAAGAAGGATTATTCTCACGGCATCGGGCGGCCCGTTTTATAATTTATCTAAGGCTGATCTGAAGAAAGTGACATTGGCACAGGCGCTCAAGCATCCGCGCTGGGAAATGGGCCGAAAAATAACGATTGATTCTGCATCTCTGATGAATAAAGGACTGGAAGTTATCGAAGCAAAATGGTTGTTCAATCTGGATATCGCCCATATTGATGTTTTAATTCATCCCCAAAGTGTTGTGCACTCGCTGATTGAACTTCTTGACGGATCGGTATTAGCGCAACTGGGTATCGCCGACATGAGAATACCGATTGCTTATGCGTTTGCCTATCCGGACCGCATGACCAATGAACTGCCTTTATTAAATATGGCTAAGACAGGCCCCTTAGAATTTCACCAGCCGGATATGAACAAATTTCCCTGTCTTGAACTGGCCTATGAGGCGGGACGTTCAGGAGGAACGGCTCCTGTCGTATTAAACGCAGCTAATGAAGTTGCTGTTGCAGCGTTTATTGAAAATAAGATTTGCTTTAATGATCTGGCGAAAGTAATAGAAAAAGTGCTGCATAAGCATCATACTGCAAGCGATCCATCTCTGGGAAATATTCTGGGCATCGATGGTGAAGCCAGAATGCAGGCCCAATGCGTTATTAAAAAGTTACAGAAAGGATTATAGTTTGGTTACCTTAATATCATTTATTGTTTTACTGGGTATTTTGATTTTTGCGCATGAGCTGGGCCATTTCCTGGCTGCACGAATCGGCGGAGTAGGGGTTCTGAAATTCTCCCTGGGATTCGGGCCTAAAATTGTCGGGAAAAAAATTGGGGAAACAGAGTATGTCCTTTCCTGGATTCCCCTAGGCGGATTTGTCAAACTGCTGGGTGAATCTGGTACAGAAGAATTGCCGCCGGAAGATGAAAAAAGGTCGTTTTTCAAACAGCCAACCTGGAAGCGCTTGCTTATCGTACTGGCTGGTCCGGTTTTTAACTTTCTTTTGGCCATTGTCATCTTCTCTATTGTTTACATGTACGGACTCCCCAATCTCATTCCGGTCATAGGAGAGATGTCGCCGGATTCCGCTGCCGCGTCGGCAGGCATTGTTACCGGTGATAAAATTTTAGCGATCAATGATAAAAAGATGACCTATTGGGATGAAATAAAACCAATTATAACAGAATCTAAAGGCAATGAAGTTAAAGTAATTATTCAACGTGGTAATGAGGAGAAGATTTTTACCGTAAAACCGAAATTATCCAAGGCAAAGAATATTTTCGGTGAAGAAGAATCGACCTACCTGATGGGTATAGCGCCGGCAGGCAAGACGGTCATCGAAAGGAAGAATCCTCTGATGGCCATGGTTTCCTCAGTCGGCAAGACATGGGAAATAAGCAAGCTGACCGTTATTTCTGTTGTTAAAATGATTGAAGGGGTGATTTCACCCCGGACTCTGGGTGGCCCCATTTTTATTGCTCAGGTGGCGGGAGCTCAGGTCAAAGAAGGGATTGTCCCGTTTATTCTTTTTATGGCCATCCTTTCGATTAATTTAGGGGTAATTAATTTGTTTCCCATTCCTGTCCTGGATGGGGGACATATATTCTTTTATCTCATCGAGATGGTAAGCCGAAGAGAAATTCCTATTAAAATTAAAGAAATGTCTCAGCAAATCGGTTTTGTCGTTTTACTGATGCTGATGCTTTTTGTTATCATGATCGATGTTGAACGGCTCAACATTAAACCGATTAATGATGTTTTGAAATTTTTTAAATAATATGTTGATCCTAGCTTTTGATTCCTCTTCGAAAACAGCCTCAGTATCTATTTTACGGGATAAAGCTGTTTTATATGATACGGTTATCAATAAAGGCCTAAACCATTCCGAAGTACTTCTTCCTGCAATTGACGAAGCATGTCGTCTGTCAGGTATTCAATTGCCTGAATTTGATTTATTCGCCTGCACGTTGGGTCCGGGCTCATTTACCGGTTTACGTATCGGCGTCAGCACTCTCAAGGGATTAATGCTGGCAACGGGAAAACCGGCAGTGGGTATTTCAACACTGGCTGCGCTGGCTCTCAATGTGGACCAGAAAGAAAAAATTATCGGTTCCATAATGGATGCCGGCCGTGGGCAGGTTTATCTGGCTTACTACCAATATGACAAAGACGGTATTTTAAATCAGCTTGAAGCCGAAAGGGCTCTTGATCCGCAAAGCATTACCGATCATTACAAAGATGAAGTGATCTATGTCGGCGATGGTGCAATTAAATATGCCGATTTACTCAGCTCTCTTTCGGCGGAAAAAAATAAAATAGCCTCTGCGGAACAACAATTTATCTGCGCTTCAGCCGTGGGAATTCTGGCGATTGAGAAATATTTCCGCAATGATTTGCTTGACCTAGCAAAATTTGTTCCCGTTTATTTGCGTTCGGCTGACGCTCTACCGAAAAAAACAAATCTTCCCTTATGATGACTCCCGTCAACTCTGCCGCATCAAATCTTATTTTCAATTCGGGATAGAAGCTTTCAACGTATAGGAAAAAAAAGATACATGGTGTTTTAGATGAATCATTGTATGTTACGAAAAGAATATAGACAAAGAACCGGTAGAGATGCCAGAATATTCAGGTTGACCATCGCGGTTTTCTTCATGATGACTTCGTTATTCTGGCCGTACAGGGTTTTTTCGGAAGATATTCTGCAGCAACGGTTTCAACTCTCACGTTTATTGAAAACTAAAATGCCGATATCATCGATTGATGTTAAGAACGTTTATCCACATGATACCGGCGCATTCACACAAGGATTGTTTTTCCATCAGCGCTGTTTCTATGAATCAACCGGTCTTATCGGGAGATCAACTCTTGCCCGAAAAGAATTGATGACCGGAGAAAGCCTGCAAGAAGTCAAAATTTCTCACAAGTATTTTGGCGAGGGAATTGCTTTACTGAAAGCA
>JAGFXV010000256.1 GCA_017861475.1 Bacillota bacterium
AGCATAATTATTAAAAACTGATGCAGCGATAGTTGATAGTAGTTATATAGGAAGAGATTCTGAGGATTGCCCAGCGGGGTCAGGCTACTGCCGATGTTGGCACCCAAAGCCTGCAGGATCACCGTAAAGCCAGGATCAAAACCTGCCTTGCGGGCAATAATCAGGGTAATCGGCACAAACGTCAACAGCGCCATATCATTGGTAATGAACATCGAACTAACAAAAGTGAGTGCGGCCAGAATAAAAGACAAACGGCGCTGATAATGACAACGCTGCAGAATATTAACCGATACTCTTTCCAGAACCTGCAATTCATCCAACGCCAAAAGGATAGTACTGATATTGAACAAACAGCAGATTACCCGCCAGTCGATATATCCAATTTCAGGTACAGCAATAAAACAGCTTGCCACTGCCAGCAGCAAGGCTATGCTGAACAAACGATCATGCAAATAGAGCCGCCGAATCTGCGCGTACAATTCCCTGCCCCCAAAGATTGCTTTTCATTGCTTCCATACCCGACCCAAACTTTTTTATTATATACTTTTGGCTTCAAAATAAAATGGTTTTATTAAAGTATTTAACAATAACCTTCTCACCCGACTCATAGATTTGCCATACAAATTTTTAATTTATATTTGACTTTCTCTGACCTTTATATTATTATCTAATTACAAACCAAAACTAAAAGATAAAACAATCAAAGGAGGTCGTAAAAATGTTTGGTTTAACACCCTACAGAAGAAGCAATACTAATCTGGACAATTTTTGGGGCCGGGATCTGATGGCTGATTTCTTCAGCAACAGTTTTCCCTTTGATTTAGGTATGGATATTCGTGCTGACATCAAGGAAAACGAGAAGGAATTTGTAGTCGAAGCTGAAATGCCCGGAGTCAAAAAGGAAGATGTAGTCGTTGAACTGCGGGACAATACCCTTAGTATCAGCGCCCAGATGAACAACGAGACCAATGAGGAAACCGATAAATTCGTACGTCGTGAACGCCGCCAGGGTTCCATCAGC
Source organism: Bacillota bacterium (assembly GCA_017861475.1). GTDB lineage: Bacteria > Bacillota > Syntrophomonadia > Syntrophomonadales > Syntrophomonadaceae > Syntrophomonas_B. The sequence goes on from JAGFXV010000256.1 coordinate 1,022, forward strand.
CGTAGATTCTACGTGGAGAATATCGACAGTGCCGGCGTTAAAGCTGATTACAAGGACGGCATATTAAAAATTGTACTACCCAAAGCCAAACCGGCAGAACCGGAAAATTACCGAATCGATATCCAATAACACTCAAATAAGTCCCCCTCATAATGAATCCCCGGAAGCAATTCCGGGGATTTTTTTGCTTAAAGCCAATTCCTTTGACTTTGGCTGATTATCTTTTTTTGTGTTAATTCGATAAATATTGTTTTTCGTTTATACTGATATCTCATTTCGAATATCGGTCTACATGGCCCCCAACAGGATTTTTCGGCTTATCTCAAGGTTCACATTCCCCTTTTCCGATAATGCGGTAAGGCCATGTTCCTCCAAAGCATGTACAACAGATTCAATGTCGGAATCCAAGACGTCATAATCGGTAAGATGGGTCTTGATGCCAAGACTTTCAAAGAACTCTCTGGTTTTGGCAATTGCTTCTTCAATGCGACTGTCTTCGCTGCCTTCATTGATGTTCCATACTCGCTCAGCATATTGCAGCAGTTTGGCGCGTTTTTGATCTTTTAAAACCGTCAGAACCGAAGGTAACAAAATTGCCAGGGTGGTGCCGTGATCGATATGAAAGAGGGCGGTTAATTCATGACCGATCATGTGACTGGTCCAATCCTGGGGTACGCCGGCGCCGATCAGCCCATTCAGGGCCATGGTCGCACACCATACCAAATTGGCTCTGGCATCATAATCCTCCGGTTCATCAATGGTCTTTCTGCCAATTTCGATCAGCGTCTGCAGAATACCTTCGGCAGTACGATCCTGGAAACCCGCATCAACCGGATAGGTAATATATTGTTCGGTGGTATGGACGAATGTATCCGCGATACCGTTGGCAACCTGATGGGGCGGCAGTGAAAAGGTCAGGGTCGGATCCAGGAAAGAGAATGCCGGGTATACGAGCGGATTGGATATTACAAATTTCCCTTGATTATGTGTGATTACCGCGGTGCAATTCATTTCCGATCCTGTCGCCGGCAACGTTACCACAGTTCCAAACGGAAGCGCGCTTTTTATCTCAATGGGCCGGTATCTTAAAAATACAATTTCCTCTTCCCTGCCTTGTTCCCAGGGAGTCGCCAAAGCAATGAATTTTGTGCCGTCCATCACCGAACCGCCGCCCACCGCCAGCAGGAAATCAATGTTGTTCTGTCTGACCAACTCAACCGCTTTCATCAAGGTGTTAAATTGCGGGTTGGGTTCAATCCCTCCAAATTCAAAAACGGTACGATTACCCAGTCCGCCAATAACCTTTTGTAGAGTTCCTGTTTTTTTGGCGCTCCCGCCGCCATACAATATCAGCACACGGGCGCCTTGCGGTACAAGTTTGTCCAGTTCTTTAAGTCGATCTTTACCGAAAACAATATGAGTAGGGTTGTAAAAATCAAATTTGTTCACTATAATTAGCTCCATTTCTTATTATATTTCTGCTTAAGCAAAGGCTTTTCAGAGAGTATTTTTAGTATATTCATTAAATACCCCTCCGAGTCAAGGATTTTTAAATATGACAGTGGGTATGACAGTGGGGACGGTCCTTTTTGTCAACTTTTTCATAACTTGCAAGGCAGTTTCCATTCGTCAACTCAACATTTCCACAAAGGCTTCCACTCTTACTTTGAGCCAGTCTTTATCGGATTCGGAATAATCTGTTTCAATTTGCAGGAAAGGGATGTCCAGCTCATTCTGAATGTATCTACCCAGAGAATATGACTCGATATTGAAAAGATGGCAGGCTTGCCAGGTAAGATCAATCACCCCGTCAATTTTGTATTCCCTGATCAGGTTGGTCAAATTCTCAAAGCGGCGGTGGTTGGGAGATAAACAGGGACAGCCAATTTTTAATGTAGCTCTGGCCAGCGCCTCCATGGGATCACCGTCTTCGTCCACCATATTTACGGTTTTAAGACCACCGCAACTCTCCATGGCTACCACCAGTGCTGATTCCTCAATTATTTTCAACACCTTTTTGGAAGTCGTAGGGCACCCGGTCAAAAGTATGCGAGGACGCGGCGCAACTCCCCCTCTATCCCTGGCAAACGCAACCACCTGTTTCATTCTATCCACATATCCCGGCAGATCCACCTCAAACCCGATGGGATCAACCGCAATACTGGCTTCGCAGCCGGTCAGTAAAGGAATATCCCCTTTATTCAATTCAAATATTGTAACGATCATCTGCCGTACCTGATTATACTGTTTGATCGCCTCGCGCAACTTTTCATCCGTCACCTTATTACCCAGTTCTCTCTCCAATAAGGCACGCAGTCGGTACAGTTCGCTCAGCCACAACCGAAAGGATTGCCCGTTGTCGGCGTTTTGCGGCAAGGCCAACAGATGTACCGGTTTAATTTCGCTTAGTATTTCATACATTTTACGCTTGCCTTCACAGGTGGAATCAGCAAGCAATAAATCAGAGTAGTGAAAATACGGGCAGGTATCAGACAGAGCCAATCCGTAACTGGATTTTACCAGCGGGCAGAAGTTGCGGGGCAGGTGCTGTTCTGCCACCGGGATAACCTCCGCGGATGAACCGCACAGTGATGCCGGAATTCCCCCCGCGGCCACGATCAGTTCTTTTGGGGTAAAAGCACAATAAACGCCCACCACCTTGTCCCCACGCCCGATCCTGTCCATGGCCCGGACAAACAATTCCTGTTCAACTTCATCCATATAAGCGTCATCCAGCTTCACTAAATCCTCAGCTCCCTTGTTAATTACGGCGTTACTTGAATGCCGGCCTCATTTATTGGGCCGGTTCTCATTCCTGACATTTATGATCAGTGCAAAAGCAATGGTTCCATAGGCGACAAAACTGCGGAAGTATTCACCCAGAGCAGCA
>JAGFXV010000257.1 GCA_017861475.1 Bacillota bacterium
CGAACTGCTTTTTCCGCTTCTTCCTTCGTTGAAATTCCCGGCAGGATGACGCCCATCGCGCCAATATCCATAAAGCGAAGAATGGTGTCGGGCTCAGAATTAGGAACTCTGATGAGTGGAACGGTATGACGAACTTCTGCTGCCCGTACCAGTTCTTCACAGTCGTTCGGCGAAAGTGATCCATGCTCCGCATCAATAAAAATAAAATCAAATCCTGCAATCCCGCATATCTCCACAAATGCCGGGAAAAATCCTTGAATCATGCATCCCGCTACGGGCTCGCGTCTGTTCATCTTTTCTTTCAGTGGGTTTTTATACATTTTTTCGCCCCTTATCCTTAATGGTTCATCTGATCTGCAGTTCGGCTATTTCTTCCTTTTCCGTATTATTTCAATATTCCTTTTTATTTTCCCTTTACAAGGACAAAATCGTCTTTCTCTTCCCTATTCGTCCAAGCTGTTTTGCGTCGTTCAGAATGATACTGTATAATAGTTATGTAATGGCCGACCATAAAATATCAAACCCTTTCTTAGTGTTTATGGATGTCTGCTGGAATAGTCATTCAAGGAGGGCAATCAATGGAAAAAAGCGCCTCAAGCACACCTTTTATTCATGGCAATAATGCGTTATTGAAAGTTTTTATGGAGAATTTAAAACAAAGCATTATGCTGAAAAAAGGAGAGCAATTTTTGCCTCAACTTTATGACACAATGATTTGCCTGATCAAAAAAGGCAGAGTAAAGGTCGCTTTATCCAATGAAGAAGGCGAAGATAAGTTAATGTGGTTTTTAAATGAAAACTGCATCATTTCTACGTTCAGCAAGTGTTTTTTTCAAGAAATTGTGGCTTTAGAGGCAACGGAGGTTCTCTTAATCGACAAGGTTGTTTTTTTTGATTTTATTCGTTCTGATCAACAATATTTAGATATTTTCCTAAACCAGATCTATCGCAGATATGAGTACTGTATCGATAGTTTGCTTATCCAAAATAAAATAAACAGTAAAATGAAGGTTTATACGTTGCTGCAGCAATTAGGCAAACTCTACGGAACCGTTCAGCCAGACAACAGCCAATACATTAAAAGCTTTCTAACCCGCAATGAAATGTCCTCCATTACCGGGGTCCATCGGTCAAATATTATTAAATATCTGACCGAACTGGAACGTCTGGATGTCATAGAAAAAAGCGGGAAGGTCATCATTATAAAAAAACCGCAGTTATTGGATGAGTTAATTAAAGCAGAAGAATAAAGCCTATTCTTTAATGACAGAAGACAAGGAAGGCCGGACACTTTCGTCAAAGTGTCCGGCCTTCTTCTTATACTGAAGCTACTCACTTGAGCATAAGAAGAGCAAATTCGCAAATAAACTTTTTCTATCCTATTGATTACAGAAAAATCCTGCTTTTACCCTTTACCCAGTTTGAATGTTCCCAAAGCTTTTACTCGGCTCAGATCTGTCATATAATAGCGCAGTGAGAGATAAAAGAATATCTCACAAAGCACAAGCGAAGCGATCGCCAACATCTGCAGCGCATAAGGCAAACCATATAAGTCTGAAAGTCTCCCTGCTACCATGGGAGCCCAGACACCGAAACACAAATGATTGAAGATCGGCACCAAAGATACGCTCATGCCCCGGAGATACGGCGGCACAAGATCTTGGGTTACGGCATAAACATTAATTTGCAATCCCGGCAATATGAACATTGCAGCCGTCCAGAGAATTGCTGTCGTACGAAAATCCCCGCTTTTCAGCGCTGCGGTCATCAGTATAAACATGAACACAGCAAGTGTCATCGCAGTATAAATACGTCCTTTCGGTGAACGTTTAAGAAGTTTATCACCCAGCGCCCCAAAAACCGGCGCTCCAATGCAGGCAACTAATCCGATGAGCCCGACCACCGCCCCCGCCTCTTTTACGTTCATTCCAAAAGTCCGGGCGTAATACGTAGCACCCCAAATCATAAACGTGTTTTCAAAAATGAACACAGATGCTCCACCCAATAAAACGATCAAAATGGTTTTGGTACGCAAAAGGTAGAGGATCGATTCTTTTAACGGTACCTTTTCTGTCTGATCAGAGGCACCCTTTTTCACCTTATAGTCAGGAATAAACCAGAACATGATTGCGATCAGAATTCCAGGGGCAGCCAGGATACCAAACATTGTCCGCCAACCAAATTCGTAAGCTAAATAACCGGCAATGGCGACACCGGCAGCTGCGCCCAAAGGCTTTGCCGCATTAAATACACCCAACACCAACCCGCGTTTATTTTTAGGATACCACGCACTAAGGAGTGAAAAGGCTGGTGCAGCATAACCGGCTTCTCCGGTGCCAACAGACAGGCGAGCCAATATCAAATGCGTATAATTCTGAGCCATACCAGTTCCGTAAGTAGCTAAACTCCAAAAACCAACCATGAATGACATCATTTTACGGCGACTCCACTGGTCGCATAAGATCGCAACCGGGAAAACCAGAACCGCCATTGAAATGCCAACAACCGATCCAACAAAGCCGGCCTGAGCATCGGAAAGGGCAAATTCTTTTTTGAGCAGCGGCAATATTGCGTTTACTGCTGTACGGTCAATCATATCCAGTATCATGGCCAAGCAGATTACAAATGTCCAAAAATATGCCTTCCCGCGGGGAATATTAAGTTCTGCCTGGTTGTCATCAGGATTGGATACATCGTTTTGTTTTGCCTGCAAATCTGGATTTGCCAAGTTTATATCCTCCTTTTATTTCCTTCATTTTCTAATTTTTTATTCTCGAAGGTTCCGAACTTTTGAAATCGACAACCTTCCTCCGAGGATGTGAATGAAAATAGAAAACTAATATAACTGAAAATATTCGGAAAAATCGCACCCCATTTAGACAACTACGTTTTTTAGGAACAAGATCTTATTCCAATAATTGATCTAAAATGAAACCACAGATAATTCTTCGGAAAGATCACGGATAACCGTTCCGTCCTCCAACAGCATTGCTGCTGGTATATTCGTCACATTGTAGCGCTGCGCCAGTCGTTTTTTTCTTGATATGTCCACTTTGACCAGACCTACCCGTCCTGCGCTTTCTGCTACTGCCTGTTCCAGTTTTGCCAATGCGCTAATGCTATTTTCATCCATCGGGCTCCAGAATGCAAGAACAACAGGCTTCTTTGCATTTTGAACATTGTCTTTAAAATCGTCTTCTTCAAGCAGATATTTTTCTGCATTGACTGCAGCGATGGCCCCGTCGGATGCTGCCGTTACCACTTGTCGCAGATGTTTCATTCTGGCATCTCCGGCTGCATATACGCCGTCTACCGAAGTCTCCATCAATTCATTCGCTGCAATGTAACCCCGCGCATCCAAATCGACTTTGTCTTTTAAAAGTCCCGTTTCCGGGATCATTCCCACATAGATAAATACCCCTTCGGTCTTGAGGTCTGTCAGATTTCCGGTTTTTAAGTTTTTTACGACGACTCCTTCTACCGCTTCTTCCCCTTTGATTTCAGTCAGAACAGAGTTCCATACAAACTCAATTTTTTCATTTCTGAACGCTTTTTCGGCACTAGCCTTGTTGCAGTCGACAATCCCTTCATCGTGAATGACAATGACAATCACTTTGCTGGCATACTTTGTAATATAGACCGCTTCTTCTATTGCTGCATCTCCGTTCCCGACAATAACGACAGTCAAATCTTGATAAAAATCAGCGTCACAGGTAGCACAATAGGATACGCCGCTGCCTCTGAGTCTTCTTTCTCCCGGAATGTTCAGCAAGCGGGGCTGCGAACCAGGAGCAAGGATCACCGCTCTTGCCGTATACTGGTTGCCTTTTTTCGTTGTAATCGTTTTCATTTCTTTGCTGAGATCGATATCCAGCACTTGTTCTTTGATAATTTCAGCGCCAAATTCTT
>JAGFXV010000258.1 GCA_017861475.1 Bacillota bacterium
GGAATACCTTTGAGGAACAGAAAAAACACCTGTCCAACAGCAAATTGCGTAAATACTGCACGGATAATTTCCTGTCTTATATACGCATGCGGGAATGGTTTGATATTCACGCGCAAATTATGCAGGTGATTAAAGGCGATTTAAAAATGCACCCGAACACCGATGATGCCGGTTATGAAAAAATTCATCGCGCCTTGTTAACGGGTTTGTTATCGAATATTGGTTTTCGGCATGAACAATATGAATATCTGGGCGCACGCGGTTTGAAATTTTTTATTTTTCCGGGTTCCGGTCTACATAAAATAAAACCCAAGTGGATAATGGCGGCGGAGCAGGTTGAAACCAGCAAGGTATATGCGCGCAATGTAGCCAGAATTGAACCGGAATGGATAGAGCAATGCGCCGCGCATCTGGTCAAGCATAACTATTACGATCCGCATTGGGAAAAGAAAAGCGCACGTTGCATGGTTTCCGAACGCACTTTGCTATACGGCTTGACGCTGCAAGCCGGGCGCAAGATTCCCTATGACCATGTCGATCCCAAGTCTGCCAGAGAGATTTTTATTCGCTCGGCGCTTGTTGACCATGATTACCACAGCAACGCGCAGTTTTATGTCGCCAACAAGAAACTGCTCGAAGAAGTGGGCATGATTCAGCATAAAGGTAGACGCGTTGATCTGGTTGAGGATGAGCAATGGCTTTATCAATTTTACGATAACAAGCTGCCGCCCGAAATCGTCAGCGGCGTTAGCCTGGATACCTGGCGGAAAACCGCGGAAAGAGTTAATCCGAAAATCCTGTTTTTGACCAAAGAGGATTTAACGCGGGAACAGGAGGAAGACTATGTCAATGAATGGGATTTTCCGGACAGCAAGAAAATAGGCAATCTGACCATTCCGCTGCAATACCGCTTTGAACCGGGCCACGATGAGGACGGCGTAACGGCAGTTATCCCTGTGCATCAATTAAATCAGGTATCCCAGGCTCCTTTTGATTGGCTGGTGCCTGGTCTGCTGGAGGAAAAATGTATTGCCCTGATTAAATCCCTGCCCAAACAGATCAGGAAGCATTTTGTACCCGTTCCCGAAACTGTCAAACAGTGTCTGGAAATTGAACCGGATTTTAAAGGCACGTTGCAGGAATGGTTAGGAAACCGGCTAAGAAAATTGACCGGTGAAGCGATTCCACTGAATGCCTGGAACATGGAGGGCTTAACCGACCATTTGAAAATGAATTTTAGAGTTGTCGATGATCAGGACAAGCTGCTGGATTACGGCAGGGATTTAAAAAAATTACAGCTTAAATATACCGCCAAAGCCGAGGTCAGTTTTGACCAGATCGCCGCCGATGAATTGAATTATAGCGGTTGTATTCAATGGGCATTTGATGATCTGCCGGAGACCTATCAATTTATCCAGAAAGGGCAAACCTTTGTCGGCTTCCCGGCAATCATTGATGAGGGCGATACGGTTGGTGTGCGCATTTTTGACACCGGGCAGAAAGCTGCGCTGCAGCATCAGGCGGGCTTAATGCGTTTGTTTCAGCTGCAACTACGCAAGGAATGCACCTATATCATAAAAAATATACCGCAGTCGGCAACGGCGGAATTAACCTACAATCGCTTGCCCAAGCATCCTATTATATCGACGTTTTTCAGCAGAAACCTGGGAATGAATGCATCTTATAAGGAGGATATGTTGTATTTAATTCTGTACACTGTATTTATTGAGGGCAGAACCCTGCGTACACAACAGGCGTTTGAGCAAAGTTTGCAGCAACACAAGCCGGAGATGATTGGCATTGCGAATGAAGCAGGAAAAATCGTGCTGGAGATCATGGAGCTATATGGCGCGGTCAAAACACAATTGAAACGCCTCAATGCCAATGACCCATTGGCGAGAGATATTAATGAACAACTGGACTTGCTTATTTACGCAGGTTTTATTCGCAATACGCCTTACCAGCAGCTTAAGGCCATCCCGCGATATCTGAAAGCCATTCAATATCGCCTTGATAAATTTGATAATAATCCGCAAAAAATCCTGGAAGTCAGTCGTTATTCAACACGTTTCTGGAAAGATATAGAGAAAAAAGCAAAAAAAGATATTGTCATTCCGGAGCAGGATCCGTTCCGGTGGGCAATTGAAGAGTTCAGGGTTTCGTTGTTTGCCCAGCAGCTTAAAACCGCTTATCCGGTTTCTTCAAAACGCATGGATAAAGCCTGGGATGAACGAGGTTAGGGAGTGATTAAAAGTGCGGTTTTGCAGAATGTGGCTGGGGAAGTATTTCGGAATCTTTGGATAAACCGCGAAAGTTTCTTAGCCAGGAAAAACTACGCTCGACGCCCCCTCGCTTCGGCAGGACAGCCCATTTTCATTCGATTTTTTCTGAAATAGGCAAGGTCATACCCGGTTTTTTAGAAGAAAAATCAACCGCTATACCGCGATAAGGCCTAATTCATCGACAGCCCTGAAATCAGTGACAAACACTATACCTGTGTGCAAATAAATAAAAACAGGTTGTATAAAATCAGAACCCTAATTGATGCTAGATAACCTATAATCATAACCATTTGATGTAAAGTCGGCAGTAGCCGGCTTTTTTGTTGGACACTTAATGTATTACCAAGGCGTAAAAAAAACCATAGTAGTTCGCTCTTTTGAAAAAAAACGTTCGTTTGCGGGAGATATTCATCCTCTGTTAGAACGTATATTTTTAGCCAGAGGTGTCAATTCAGAAGCTGAGTTGGACAGAACCCTGTCAAAACTGCCATCTCCGTGGCTATTATCGGGTATGGAAGAGATGGTTACTCATTTGATCACTGCCATCAATGAGCAACAACGGATTTGCATTGTAGCCGACTTTGATGCCGATGGCGCGACCAGTTGCGCTGTGGCTATCAAGGGCTTGCAGTTGTTGGGGGCAGGGCAGGTGTCATTCGTGGTTCCCAACCGATTTGAATACGGTTATGGCTTGACCCCTGAAATTGTTGAACTGGTCAAATTGCAAAATCCTGACGTTATTATTACCGTTGATAACGGCATATCCAGTGTTGACGGGGTAAGGACGGCAAAAGACTCGGGGATAATGGTTCTGGTTACCGACCATCATCTGCCGGGGCATGAGCTTCCTGCAGCCGATGCCATCGTAAATCCTAATATGGCTGGTGATAAATTTCCCGGTAAATCACTGGCTGGTGTGGGCGTTTTTTTTTATGTATTAATGGCCTTGAGAAGCCGGTTAAGGGAAATGAACTGGTTTGAGAAAAATCAGCTTCAGGAACCCAATCTCGCTCAATTACTGGATTATGTCGCCTTGGGTACAGTTGCTGATGTGGTTCCACTGGAGCAAATCAACCGGATTCTGGTACATCAGGGTTTATTGAGAATACGCACAGGACGCAGTCACCCCGGCTTGAATGCACTCATTGAAGTATCGGGGAGAAATCCACAAACTATTGTAGCATCGGATCTGGGCTTCGCACTGGGCCCCAGATTGAATGCCGCGGGGCGTATGGATGATATGTCATTGGGGATTCAATGTTTATTGACTAATGATCCATCGCTTGCAAAGGATATGGCTCTTCAGCTTGATGAACTGAATAATGATCGACGGGAAGTTGAAGGCGTTATGAAACATGAGGCAATGGCCTTATTAAGTGAAATGAAGGCGCTGGATGAACACCATTTACCGGCTGGTGTGTGTTTATTTGATGCCAATTGGCATCAAGGAGTCATAGGAATTTTAGCGTCTCGCATCAAAGACCGTCTGCATCGTCCTGTCATTGCCTTTGCTCCTGCGGGCAAAGATTTAATAAAGGGTTCCGCTCGCTCCATTCCAGGAGTGCATATTCGTGATGTGTTGAGTGATATAGCCGCTTTGCATCCCAAACTACTGAGTAAA
>JAGFXV010000259.1 GCA_017861475.1 Bacillota bacterium
CTGGGGATTTTCTCAAGTTGGTCCCATGGATGAACACGGCTTTTTCAACTTCGGACCAACCAATTCAGAAAATCTGACCTGCATGCGCGCTGTAGGCAAGGTTGCGGTTGAGGTGGTAAAGAGTATGCCGCGCTGTCTGGGCGGTCAAAGGGAAGGAATTCATATCTCCGAAGTTGATGCCATTATCGAAGCACCTGACGATCAGAAGATTTTTGCCGCGCCGGACGATTTGCCGGGCCCGACTGAGGTGGAGATGAAAATTGCCGAACATATCATCCCCTTCATCAAGGACGGTTCCTGTATCCAGTTGGGAATCGGCGGACTGCCCAATGCTCTGGCAGCCTGCATCGCCAAGACCGATCTCAAGGATCTGGGGATGCACACGGAAATGCTGGTCGACGGATATGTCGACATGATCGAGTCAGGGCAAATGAACGGCAAGAAAAAGCAGATCGACAATGGTAAAGCCGTGTATACCTTTGCAGTTGGCACCCAGCGTATGTATGACTGGATGAACAACAATCCCCTGCTGGCCAGTTACAATGTGGGATACGCCAATGACCCCAGAAGAATTTCTGCCAATGATAATTTTATCAGCATCAACCAGGCGCTGCAGATAGATATGTTCAGCAACGTCAGCGCTGAGAGTACGGGGACCAACCATATCTCCGGCAATGGCGGAATGCTTGACTATACGCTGGGCGCACAATGGTCCAACGGCGGCAACAGTTTTGTCTGCCTGCCTTCCACCCATATGGGCAAGGACGGCCAACTGCAATCCCGTATCGTCGGCAATTTCGCCTACGGCACCAACCCGACTCTGACCCGTCATATGGTCGATTATATCGTCACCGAATACGGCATCAAGAAAATGCGCGCCCAGAATATATGGGTCAGAGCAGAAAATATGATCGAGCTGGCTCATCCGCAGTTCAGAGACGGGTTGGTTGAAGAAGCCAACAAGCTGAACATCTGGTCTAGAACCAACAAGATCGATTAATCATCGCAAGCAATCATTATAAATATTAAAGGCATCATGCAATCAGCCCGGAACCATGCATCGGTTCCGGGCTGTTTCTTGGCAAACAACGCAGATGTCAGGCACTTTACTCCGGGAATATTCCTGGTCTTTCAGGGAATCCTTTGTTTGTCACCGTATCGGGGATATGCTAAGATCTTTAATAAAAACTAAATAAGGCAGTGACTTTGAATCACTGCCTGTCTGTTAAACACTCAGGGGGATAATCATGTACGTTTTATATGGGGATGCCGAATTATTTTTGCCTTACAGCGAGTCACTCAAGGAAAAGCGTAAACATATCCAATCCATAACCGCCAGAATCCGCAAACGTTTCAATGTCTCCATCGCCGAGGCAGATTGCCATGACCTCTGGCAACGGTCGATACTGGCATTTGCCGCGGTCTGCAGCAGTAATGCGGAAGCTGAATTGATCCTGCAGGCGATCAGCGAAACCATTGAGCAACATGAAGACGCCTGTCAATTGATTACCTTCAACCATCAGATCATCAAGACGGTCAGCGCCGATACTCGATCTCGCTTACCTTGATTATTTTATGTTCTTCATCAAAGCTGAAAGTAAAGCTTCTTATAGCCCGCGTATCCAGCATGATGGTCTTTAACGCAGTTTCATTCACGCCGGTGAAATCCTGTAATTTAAAAATAAAACTGTTGCTGCCCTGCCGGATCTCCTCATTTATGCGTGCTTCCAACTCATCTATATCACTCACCAGAAGATCATTATAAACATAATAATTGTACTGGGTTGCCGAACAAAGCGGATAATCCGAAGTATCCCAGCTATGATCGAGGTCCATCTCTGCATTGGTCAGATTAAAGTAGTTATAATTCAGGGTTTGGGTTCCGTCCGCCATGACCGGATCATCCCAGGTCACATCGAGCTGATAGTACTGGCCACCAATTTTGAGAATATTCCAGGCGTGACTGACCCAATTGCCGCTATCGTTGGCCTGTCCGATGACGACCCGGCACTCCAGCCCAACTTCCCGGCACAAACGATACATGGCGTCAGCATAGCCCTGACAAACACCTTTGCCCAGTGCCAGTACCCCGTACTGAGTAAAGGAGGTGGCGGGTACGCTGTTATTCTGCAAGTTTTTATAATCGTAGGCACAGTGATTTACAATATAATCGTGCAAAACCTTCTCTTTTTCGAACTCTGACATTTGTGGGGTGATAGCCGCGCTGATGATATTGTCAACCTTACTATCAAGGGCACTTATTTGCTGGGCGGTAAGTGAATAGGTAAATGTAATTGTCAGAGTAGCCTTATTACCTTGATAGCTCCAGGAATTGACCAGTTGTGAGATGCCGGTATCCTGGGCTACCTGCAGACTGGCCTGGTCATAGACAGCTTCAAAGTCTTTCAGACTGTCGCCCGGATATCCCCAGAAATTGATGGTAAACTCAGGGGCCAGGCTCATCATGGCCAGGGCCAGGACCTGCGCATAGTCGCTGTGGTCCTTTACGATATAAAAATCAGGCATAACGCTTTTGGCAGCCGGGGAAATGGCAGGCAGGCCGAAGGGGAAATCGTTTTGATAGATCCCGGCCTGGGCAGCATCCGCAGGATCAACGGCATGATCGTTTTCCACCAGCTTCTGGATCAGATCGGCAGTTTGTCCTTTCAGTTCCGTCTGTAAAGCCAGCCAGGATACCCAGACCATCTCGTCCCGTTTGAAATCCTTGATATTCTCGAGTTGATCAGCGGAGCCTGACGGGAACAGGCCGATCCGGACAGCCTGGTCAAGCGATAATTGCCAGGTAAAATCACCGGCTTGATCGTCATATCCAAGGGCACGCAGAAGGAAGGTCATATACTGGGCAGCCGACAACGGACTGTCCGGCGTGAAAGCAGTCGGGCCGGTGCCGTTGGTCAGTTTATGGGCATAAAGATAACCGACATAGGCATCGGCCCAATCCGGAACGTCGGCAAAAGGATGCGAAAAGAAGCTGAGCTGCGCTTCCTTTTCCTTGCCCAAAAGGCGCACCAGCATAACCGCCCCCTGTACCCGGGTGGGAGTGCGGTCCAGTTCAAAACCGTGGTCAGTTCCCAGCAAAAGTCCCATTACATTCAGCTTTTCCGCTTCGCTTTGATGTTGTGTCACCTCGGCAGCCTGTGCCGGGCAAGCAAATAACATGAACACGATCAGATAAATTGTCAGCCATAATTGTTTCATTAACTGATTCTCCCTGGTATATCCTGAATATTTGTACCGGAACCATTTCCCATACTTATCACTTATTATACAGAATTATAACCATTGGGCAGACCCTGAATCGATGTTAATATTTTCCTCCAGCTGGAAAGCGGCAACGGCTCTTAACGTCCTTACGCAGAAAAGCCAAAAGACTCCGCAAAAGAGTCTTTTGAATCGGAGCTATAGCAATACAGACAAGTAAATGTTTCTTAAATCCCCAGCCGGTTAAATTCCTCTTCATCCGGCTCGGCATCATTAAATACCGGGAGAACAACGTCTTTAGCATCATCTCTCATCAGATTGTGAATAAATCCTTCTTTCATATAGAAAGTGGGTTCCTTGCCGATATGTACTACAATTTCCAGACCACCTTCGTTGGTCATAGTGTAAAACTTCTCGCATATACGCAGGATATCTTGCAATGGTCCTTTCCCTCTTAAAAGCAAACCATAACGTTTGATTTCAATGGTCTTAACATGAATATGCAAAAGATCGAACATTGAATTTCGTGTACTTTCTGCCATTTTATCCAGGTCAATGGCTCTGGTGTTTTTGAAGATCAGACGGACTTCGAAACCAACCCACTCGGAACCGGATATCTCCTTGCTCATGCATATACCCCCATTACAAAATAATTGGACGCTATTTAAATTATATGCGCT
>JAGFXV010000260.1 GCA_017861475.1 Bacillota bacterium
CCTTCTGGTTTCAACCGTCATTCATCCATCCCCCCAAAGGTCAATATCTCTAATGGCATAATAATTAACGCCAAGAACAAAAGTATTTTTCGGCCACATCCAGCGCCGAGAAAAGACAAAATCCCAATATGCTCAACATTACGATACCAGCGTACATATCCAGGTAGTTTACCCGCATCCAGGCATCCATAATGAAATATCCCATCCCATATTCAGTACCAAAAGTTTCCGTAAAAAAAAGGATCGAAACAGCCGTGCCCAATGCCAAACGGGTGGCAGTGATTACCTCAGGCAGGGAAGCCGGAATGATGATCTCGCTGAATATCTGTCTTCGACCGGCTCCCAGAGACTGCAATGAACGAAATATCTCCTGCGGTATATTTTTTACTGCGTCACGGGCAGTTATGATGATCTGAAATACAATAATGAGCACGATCATAATCAATTTTGAAGCTTCTCCCAACCCAAATAACAGCATCACAATCGGGAGAAGAGCAATTTTCGGCACCGGAAATCCCAGCGATACTCCCAGCAGGATTGAAATGGCAATCCCGGCAATGATCCTTCCCAGGCTGTAAAGAAGGTGTATTTCCATCCGGCTTTGAAAGATCTGCAGGATATCTGTGAATACCGCTGTCGGCGTTGGTATAATCGGTATTTTCAACAACATTGCCACTGCCTGCCAGACGATTATCACCAGTACAAAGCTGTACAGTGCGCCCTGCCATTTTCCCCTTGACTGCAACGTGCTCATCCTTTATCCAATAAATTTCTAAGTTGTTTTGACATTTGATAGTACTCATCATGATAACGTAAATTATCCCGCTGAAAACAGGGATTTTCATAAATGCCCAGGATCCTTCCCGGAGAAGATGAAAAGACCACAATCTTACTGCCCAAATAGAGGGCCTCATCCACACTGTGGGTGATAAATACGGTAGTAACATGGTGATCCTGCCATATTTTCAGGAAAAGTTCCTGCATTTCCTCCCGGCTGATCGCGTCCAGCGCTGAAAAAGGTTCGTCCATCAGCAATATATCAGGTTTTAACAAAAATGCCCGGGCAATGGCTACCCGCTGCTGCTGTCCACCGCTCAGTTCTTTCGGGTAACGGTCCAGCAGCTGATCTATCCCCAGTTGTTTAAGAATATAATCAAAATATTCTTCTTCCCGGGGCTGGCCTTTGATTTTAACCCCCAGAACAATATTCTGACGGACATTTTTCCAGGGCAGCAGGCCATAGTTTTGCAGGATCAAACCGATCCTTTGCTGCTTGGGGTCTACCGGCCGGCCATCGATAAGGACCGTACCCTCATAATCTCTCAGGATCCCGGACAAGACATAGAGAAAGGTCGATTTTCCGCATCCGGAGGGACCGATAAAGGTAAAGATCTCACCCTTGCCGATGTTTATATTGATTTGATCAAGAGCCAGGACTGAATTGTCCTGGCTGCCGTAATGAACACTCAGATCTTTGATATCAATCACAAATTCACTACCTTAAGAATCCTTCTGCTGTTAGGTCTGTATATGTAAAACTGTTTTTGATCAAATTTTTGCTCCGCATCCAACTCACTACATTATCGACAATTTTGGCATCCGGGGCCGAAGCATGTTCATACTTGGGTAATGTTAAGCTGCCTTTAATTGTAGGAGGAAATCCCTGCTCCTGAATGATATAATCTGCATTATTTTCCAGTGGTTCCTTTTGCAGATAATCTGCCGCTTCATTATAGGCGGCAAAAACGGCCTTGATTTCTTCCGGGTTCTCTTTCAGGCATTTGCCGGTAAAAGCGATCGCCCCTGCTTTATTTTTCAGCTCATCAGTACTACTGAGCGTCAATGCGCCATCCTTGATCGCCAGGCCGGCCAGCGGTTGGGGCAGAATAGCTGCGTCGATTTTGCCTCCCTGCAACATTTCCAGCCTTGTCGGCAGCGGCGGAATAGCAATTTTATTGATATCACTGGCTTGCATTCCTGCACTGGCCAGCATCTGGTCAACCGTATATTCCATGATCGTATTGGTCGAAAGCCCAACAGATCTGCCTTTTAGATCAGTGACGGTTTTAATACCAGTTTCCTTGCCGGCCATCAGCAAAATATTGCCTTCGCTTCTGGCAATCATTTTCAGATCGATCCCGCCCTCGTTGGCGAAGACTACTGCCAGCACATCGGTTATAACTCCGTCCAGTGGACGGAGTTATAACCGATGTCTGCGGTACTTTTTCCTGTGAATTGCTCCCTTTATCACCGCACCCCACCAAATTGAAAACAAAAAGAAGCACCAGCATCACCGTCAACAGCTTCCTCATTATATCCTCCCTTTACATAATTTTAGAGCCGACTGTATTTTTACCCAAAAATCCCTGTAACAATTTTATACCATCATCTTATATAAACCAACTATTTATCCCCTTCTTCGGGAACGATGCAAAGGAACGAAAAATCATCCATGCCGTTGTTTCTGAATTGATGTTCCATATTGTCAGGGACATAAGCGATCGAACCGGGTCCTAATTCATAGGACTGACCGTCAAGAAACAGTGTCCCCCTGCCGCTGATAACATAGTTGATATGCGGCCAGGGATGCTTATGACGGGGCGAAAAGCCATTCTCCGCCAGATCAAACTGGCGCATTACCCATCCCTGCCAGCCCTGCTGCGGACCAATCAGAACCTTTTTGAACACGTTTTCCATTACCCCGGGATGATTGATCGATTGACCGGAAACTTCCTTAACATGGCCTACAAACATACCTACGCCTCCTTTAACTTTGCATAAAATCATGATTCATTTCTTACTGATTATTTGCGGAAATTTATTGGCTGAGTTATAACTTCCATAATAACACGAACCGGGCTCAGCGCCGACAGGTAATTCTATCAATTAAAATACAGTGCAAGCAACTATATCCATAATAATGCTATAATCGTTACATGCATAGATATTGATCAAAAAGGCTGATCGTATCTCGGCTCACATCTTCGAGAAGAAGGGATTGCCTTGATAAAGAATCGTCAATTCGGCAGCGTGCTCCAGTTGGAAATGGGCAAGGAAATCAATGGACGGGTGCTTTACAGCATGGCTGCTTATTTTGTAGACGGAATCCTTTTCGATACCGGGCCCTATTCGGTAACTGGCGAGGCCAGGGGATTTTTCCCTTCATTGGCGGTGGAAAAAGTAGTCAACACCCATCATCACGAAGATCATATCGGCAACAATTATCTCCTGGCCGAGCAGGGTATTCCTATTTTTGCACATCAAAAAGCCGTTCCCCTGATCGAGGACCCCTCCCAGTGGACTGGTCGCCTGCTGGACTATCAAAAACTGGTTTGGGAATATCCCCCGCCTTCCCCTTGCCTTCCTTTGGGTGAGTATTTTCAGAGCCGCCATCACACTTTCCGGGTCATTCATACTCCCGGACATTCGCTTGATCACATTTGTCTGCTGGAGGAAGAGCAGGGCTGGCTTTTCAGCGGGGATCTGTTTTTGGGAGAAAAAGTGAAACAATTGCGCAGCGATGAAGATATCCATCAGAGTATACAGTCTCTGCAATATCTGCTGCAATACAAATTTGATACCATATTCTGCTGTTCAGGCCGGGTCTTTGAAGATGGCTGGCACAAAATGCAGGCCAAGCTAAACTGGTGGCAGGAAATTTATCAGCAGGTAATCAACATGAAAGACCGCGATTTAACTGATGAAGATATTCGTGACCAACTGTTGGGAGAAGAAAATATTCTCGCCCAGGTCACCGAAGGAGATCTGGCCAAAATGAATCTCATCCGCTCATTTTTGGCACTCCGTCGTTAAAGAAAAAGGTAACATGGGGACGGTTCTCTTGTTACCATTTCGATAATTTCTAGTAACAAGAGAACCGTCCCCATATTACGTGTTACGTGTTTTAGTTAAATACCGTCTGTACCAGCAGCATATACAAAACCGTCCCCCCGCCGATGCTCAGCAACGAATTGTTTTTCCACAAATGCAGTGCGATTACAAACAAGACCGCGATTGCTTCAGGAAGACCATAAGGTGCCGACAGCAGGGAAACATTCCGTAAACAGTAAATGACCAGTAACCCAATCGCAGCAAAAGGCAGCACCTTGCCCAGATAAACGATGTAGGGCGGAGTAGCATTTTGATCCGGGAACAGGATAAAAGGGAGCGCCCGGGTAAGGATCGTTCCGATACATACTGCGGCTATAATTACAAGCGCTTGCTGCGCACTGAGGATCATATCTCCACTCCTTTATCGATTCGTTTTCTGAAGATGGATAAAACCACAACGATCAACAGCATAGCCGGAATGATAAACCCTTGCGGGCCAAATATAAGCAGACAGACCAAACTTAATGCCAGACCGGCCAGGGCAGGGCTGTGTTGCTGCTGCGATTTCCACTGGTTGATAAAAATCACCACGAAAAGAGCGGTCATTACGAAATCTATGCCTTTGGTATCAAAAGAAACCATGGCTCCAAAAAAGGCTCCCAACGCCGTTCCTGCCACCCAGTAGATGTGATCCAGAAGAGTGACGAAAAACATAAACCAGTATTTATCAACACCTGGGGGAGGTTCGGTTGAACAAAGCACAGAAAAAGTTTCATCCACCATTCCGAAAATAAGATAAGGTTTTTTCCAGCCTGCTCCGCCGTATTTTTCCAGCATGGAAACTCCGTAAAACAAATGCCGGGCATTGATGACCAGTGTTATCAGCAATGCATTCAGCGGATTAAACACTGAAGTCAGAAGATTAACGGCAACAAACTGCATCGATCCCGCATAAATAATCAGACTCATTAAAATTGACCATTGCGCCGAATAGCCTTTACTGTTCATCAGTATTCCAAAAGCAAAACCTAAAAAGATAAATCCGGCCCATATCGGGATGGTATAGGGAAATGCCGCTTTTAAAGCACGTAACTTTGGTGACAAAACAAAGGCCTCCTGTATTCCTTACCATGATAAAATCATTTTTCTAGGCAGTCTCGCTGCCTCTTTTCTGCTTTTCAGCCAGATCATGTAATTCATCTTTTTTTAAACTGCGCATTTCAAAAAACATAAGTGTTCCTGACAAGCAAACTGCCAAAAGATCGGAAAGCGGTGCTGCCCGCCATACCCCTTCTACACCCCAATAACGCGGCAATATCAACAGCAACGGGATAAAAAACAAAATTTGGCGCGATAAACTGAGAACTGCTGCCTGGCGTGCCTTGCCCACCGCCTGAAAATATGTGGAGCTCATGATTTGGAAACCAATCACCGGTATCAAAGCCAAATAAACAAGCATGGCATGCGTGGTCAATGCAGTCAGCGCCTGATCTCCCTCGCTGAAAAGCCCCACCAATTGCGTGGGCCAAATATGTACCACCAGATATCCGGCCAGCACGATGGCAGTTCCTGCCCAAACAGCCAATTTCCATGTTTCCCTGACCCTGTCATACTGACGGGCACCAAAATTATAGCCGATAATGGGCTGCGCTCCCTGGGACACCCCCAAAACAGGCATAAACAACATTGTGGAGATACTCATAACGATGCCGATGGCTGACAGAGCTATATCTCCGCCATGAACCATCAGGGTCCTGTTTAAGATGACCTGTTGGATACTGGCAGCAATCTGCATAGCAAAGGGAGCAAAACCGATCGCCATAATACTGGATAGAATCGGCCACTGCAGCCGCATATTGCGGAACCTGAGTTTGACCAGACTTCTTCCAGTAAGAAAATAACTTAATACCCACAGGGCAGAAACAAACTGGGCTATAATAGTTGCCAATGCTGAACCTTTCACACCCCAGCCAAATTTAAAGATAAACAGGTAATTCAGGATCACATCAATGAAAGCACCCAATAATTGAGTGTACATTGATATTTTGGGATTGCCTTCTGCACGTATAAAATTATTTACTCCCATGCTGAAGGAGCTGAAAACTGCGCCCAACATGATTATCTCGGT
>JAGFXV010000023.1 GCA_017861475.1 Bacillota bacterium
CTGTCAGCGATAATACTGCCAACGCGGACAAAAATTTATCAGCAGTTTTCGGAAAAGTTGAAAGCATAGATGGCAATAAATTGACCATAGCCCTTGTCCAACAACCAGAGCGCAAGGAAATGCCGGCAAAAGACGGTACCACCTCTTCAACGAACGGCACCGCAACCCAGGGGCAACCACCTCAGGACGGAACTGCACCGCAGCCTTCCAAAACTGGTGAACCCCCAGCCGGTGGCCCAGGAGGAAATGGCGGAGCCCCTCCCGGGAACGGAGGATCTGCTCCTGAAATGGAATTGACCGGTGAAAAACAGGTCATCATCGTTTCGGATGATACGGTCATTGAATCTGGCAGGATGGGCAATCCGCAGGATAGTTCAGCATCTGCAAATGAAATCACACTTACTGATATTAAGGCCGGAATGATCGTTGAAGTTACTTTGAAAGCCAACAGTACTGACACGGAAAAAACTGCCGCAACCATCCGGGTGATGTCCCAGATGAGTCAGCAGCAGTAATATAAAATCTGGCCTGATTTCGTCTTAGAATCAGGTCAAAGACTGACAATTTATGCAATCGAGCAAAAAAGGTTTAGAGCAAGGCAATCGTGAAGTCCGCGATTGAGCCGGCGCAAGGTATGGGGACACACCCCCTTTGGGGGAATGTCCCCGTAACAAGTACGTCGATTGAACGGGCTTCCAGATTAACGCAGCTATAAACCTTTTTGGCCGGTCTAAAACAGCTCATCTCGTTTGACTTTACCACTCTGTCTCCCCTTGATCAGCATAAAGCCACCCGGTCGATGATATTTCACCGCCTGAATTTCAGCCACGACCGACAACGCAATTTCAGCCGCCCTTTGTCCGCCCAGATCGAGTCCGATGGGGGCGTGAACTTTTTCAATCAGTTCGTCTGCAATTCCCATGGCAGTCAATTTGCTGAAATAGTTGCCTACCTGATGTCTGTTGCAGAGGACCCCGATATATCTGGCCGGAGAATAGATCACTGTCTTTAGCACCGCTTCGTCGAATTCATGACGGCGGGTCACAATCACAATGCTGTCATCCCTGGTGATATCGTATCGGCTGATATTCTCAATAATGTCGCCCAGGATAAGTTCTCCGGCCAGGGGAAATCTCTCCCGGGTCAGCATTTCTTCATCATTGTCAATGATTACAATGTTATAGTCCAGCAGACTGGCAAACTTGTAGACATAAAAAGCCACATTGCCGCTGCCGGTTATGATTATTTTATCACTATGTTCCATTTGTCTCCTGCTTTCACCTGACGATTGTTTCAAAACTCCGCCTTGCCGGCATAAATATCAAGTCAGGTAATTTCTATGATCCTGTTCTGGGATTTATGCTTGGCTATATAATTTCAGTGCCGGTGATATTCGGCGATATAAGGGAGATTGCGATATTCTTCCTTGTAGTCCAGCCCGTAGCCCACCAGAAACATATCGGGCATGGTAAAACACCGGTAGTCTATTTTTATGGTCAGGATGCGGCCGGCCGGATTGTCCAGCAGCGTGCAGATTTTGAAACTGGCCGGGCCGGAATCCTCAAGGTGCTGGATCACATACCCCAGGGTCAGGCCGGTGCCGATCACATCTTCGACCAGCAGCACGTGCCGATCTTTTAAGTTTATATCCAGATTGCGGGTAAAATGAATCCCGCTGCCGTGGTTGGTGGATGGAGGTGTTGCTGCTATGGACAGAAAATCGATACTGAGCGGCATGGTGAGTTGTCTGGTCAGATCGGCCAAAAAATAGATCGAACCTTTCAGCACACTGACGATGACCAGTTTTTGCCCGGCATAGTCCCGGTTTATCTCTCCGGCTACTTCCCTGAGCCGGGCCTGTATCTGTTCCTCGGTATAGACGATCCTTCCCAAACCGGGCGTGTTCATCAGTCATCGTTCCCCTTCCGCAGTCCGAATCTCTCCGCCAGATGATAAAATTCATGCTTGTAAACAATGTTGATATTGATATCCGGATACAGTTTCTGCAGCAGTTTGACCTTTTTTTTCTTGTGAGAAACATACTTCTGCTCCATGGTGGTCAGTTCGATATAGGTATCAAAATGGGGCAGGTAAAAATCAGGCGCGAAGGCCTGGATAACATTGCCCTCCGTATCCCACTGCACCGGGAAGGTGCGCGGCTCATATTCCCATTTGATATTGTGCATGTCAAGGATCGTGGCAAATTCCTCTTCCGACGGATGTTTAAAGACCACCGGCCGGGCTTCATGATCATTCTCTGCTGCATCCTGCACCTGAAAGCCCACCTGCAGATCGCGGGCCGCGAAGGCCAGCAGTTCTGCTCCATCCTCGGTGCTTATATGATCCGTATTGAGGATCAGGTGATAAAGGGTTGGGTCCGCCCAGTCGCGCTCGTAAATCGTGGCGATATAGCGACGGTGCTTGCGGTCGGTCAGTTCGAGAAATCTTTCTGCATCCTTTTCCCCCATGTTTAGGTTCTTCATCAAACGTTTGCTTCTGACTTGCGTCGAAGCCATAATTTTAACGTGCAGGACCCCCGGTTGCTGCGCAAAAATGATCTGCGCCCCCAATCCGAAAATAATCGCTGAATGTTGTGCGGCATATTCTTTCAAGCGGTTTTCCAGATAAGCTGCATAGGTAATCCCTTGCGAAAATTCGTTCAGAAAATAACGAGGGCTTTCCGAGAGCATATGCAGTTCATGTTTATCAGCAATCTCGGGGAACCATTGGCTCATGACCAAATCCCTGGTGATGACCGGCAGATCCAGTTTCAATGCGAGAAGGTCAGTTATTTCCTTGCCGAGACTGCCTGTTTCACGTGAAACAGTGATCAACATAAACCGTCACCTCCCGTATCCCGCCTCACATCTTGGGATGTATGCGGCTAATTAAATTATATCATTAAATTATATTCGTGTTTATCAGCTTGTCCGTCGATTTATATTTTTGCCGGTTATTTTAAATTTTAAAAAATATTTTTTCTGTCACACAAAGCATATCCGATATTTCCGCATCTTTGTTTTTTAGCCGATTAAAATTTATGAAATTTTTATTAAATCGAAGATCGAGGGAGATAAATCAGGCAGATGATGCCGCAAGAATTATTTTCAGAATATTCAATCTTTTTTGCCGTTTGCCTGCTGCCTAATAGTTCTGTATTATTAAATCAAGCTCCAAGGAATTCCTAAGACGGAAACCCTTCCGAGCCGGAAAACAGGAAACGCAACATGACAACTGAATATAAGGCTAGTGAAAGCGGATTTCACTATATCAAACGGAATCAGGGAAAAAGGTTTGTGACCGGGATTGAAAAGCGGAAGTTCAGGGTTGTTGATCTGAAAAGGTTGTCAAGCAGGAACAGAAGTAGCCAAAGCCAGTACAGACGAGGAGTAACTGAAACCCGCAAGACGAAGGCCTTATAAGCAAGTTGAAATGGGAAACGTAATGAAGAAGGCAAAGAAAGGCGGAAATCGATAAAGGTTCGTTGGAGCTTTCTTTTTCTGCCTTTAAAACCATTAGCGCAAAAATAGAGTTTCTCCGTCGGTTAATCAACAGTGTCTTCATCGTTGACCCTCCGTCTGCTCCGCCATTGTTTCACCAACAGCACCAGAACCACACCTGTCAACGTACCGCATAAATCAAGGCACAGATCAGTTAATTCAAAGGCCCGTCCGGCCACAAACAACTGGTGCGTTTCATCGCTTAATGCATAACCCATACATATAAGGAGCGTTAAAGCAGCCTGTTGCCCTTTTTTAAAATTATGCTGCAGCAAGGCAATAGTGCAAAGTGTCGCCAGTAAAAAATAGCTTAGGTAATGAGCCGTATTTCTGACGATATGCTGCAGGCTGGACACCAGTTGGGTCTGCTGCAGGGCGGTCATATGTAAATATTCAGGTTTCAAAATCGTCAGCAGGGCCCGGATCGTTTCCCCGCTCAGTACGGTTGATTCTTTGGCCGTCTGGGATGAGAAAAAGAAAAGCATCCCCGTCCAGGCGATTACCAGCAGCCAGGCGATCAATTTCTTATATATTGACGGAGTTTCATTTGTTTTCATGTTTGATCCTTTCGTCGAACGTCACGGTTTTTTTCGGAGATTAACAGCAAAGGGCCATTCTCATAAATTACCATACTGGCAAAAAAAATCAACCCTGCTCCCCCCATCCATCGTAGCCATGAATTTATTCCCGGCAAAATTTGAGCGGGGTTAAAACCCCGCCCACAGGTATGATATTCCCCCGCGATGGTTGCCTGGAAACGATGCGGGTGGTAATATCTTATTCAGCGCTTGGCTTTGCTGCCGTTTGTGAAGGCGGGATTGAAATCCTGCCTTCAGATCACATAAAACAGGAGAAATATTATATATGGATGAAAATTTGCTGATTTACGTGGTCGATCCGGAAGATCGATTAATTTATCTGCGGGATGTTTTTAAACACAAGCTTCCCATGTCCCATGCGCTGCTGGCCCGGCTCAAGGCACAGGAAAAGATCCGCGTCAATGGCGAGTTTGCCCATACCAACTACCGCCTGCAGCCCGGCGACCGGATCACCGTTGACCTGAATATGGATGAAATAAATACGATCATACCGCAGGATATCCCTCTTGATATTGTGTATGAGGACGCTGATTTGATGGTGATCAACAAACCTGCTGGCATGGCAGTTCATCCCATCAAAGAAAAAACCGAGGGAACCCTGGCCAACGCCGTCACCCATTATTGGCTGCAGAGGAGCGAGTCGCGCCTGTTTCGCCCCGTCAACCGCCTTGACAAGGGCACCTCCGGTCTGGTGCTGATCGCCAAAAGCCAGTATGCCCATCAGGCCATGTTCAGGCAGCAGAAGCAAGGTCTGATCCAGCGCCGTTATCTGGCCGTCGTGGACGGTGTAGTGGAGGAAGACCAAGGCCTCATTGACCTTCCTATCGCCCGCACTCTGCCGGGCAGTCAGGTTTTTCGCCAGGTCGATGATGACGGAAAACCTGCCATCACCCATTTTACAGTGGAGAAAAGATTTCAGGACAAGACCCTGCTTCGCCTGCGTTTGCAAACCGGCCGCACTCATCAGATCCGTGTCCATATGAGTTACATCGGCCATCCGGTCTGCGGCGATCCCATCTACGGGCAGACTTCACCGCTTATCACCCATCAGGCTTTGCATGCCGGCTGGACTTCTTTTTTGCAGCCCCGCACCCAGACCCGTCTGGAATTTGAAATACAGTTGCCGCAAGATATGCAATATCTGCTTTCCCAACTCCGATAAAAAAAGCGCCAGGCAATTTGTCTGGCGCTTTTTGCTCGTTAGATATTCCTAATAATTGCTCTTCTGGCTGGCGGTCGTCAAGGTACGGACCAGAACGGCGGCAGCTTCACCGCGGGTGGTCTGATGGGAAGCATTGAAATTAACGCCGTCTCCTTTGATTATCCCCAAACCCCAGGTCAAAGCTGCGTAGCCTTTCAAATCAGCGTTCAGGGTGGAGAAATCCCGGTAGGGCGCCTGCAGCGCCGGAGAAGGCATTTTGGCTATAAATTCCACATCCAGCATCCGGACCATCAGCTGTGCCAGCAGCCCGGTGGTCATGACGGTTTTCGCATCCATTTTCTCTTTCAGCCATTTGTTGCGTACCGCCTGGTCAATGATCTCCTCGTCAGTTACGGTACTGGGGTTGTAATAACCGCTTTGGGCCATGATCATGGCACGCAGCATGGTCACCAGATTGATTTGTTCCTGGGGATGGAAAGCGGTGTCGTATTCACTCATGATTCCTGCCTGACCCAGCATGGAGATCTCCTTCTCCGCAAAAAGTCCGGCAATGTCGTTAAAAGCATGTGGCTGCAGACTATCGGCCACCGGTGTCCCATCCCAGTTCAGCGGCTCGCCGCTCTGCGCATCGATAATGTTGCTCTGCCGGGCAGGGACTGCGGCCCGGGGAACATAAACCAGTTTGTATTCACCGGAAGTTTCACTTCTCATGGTTGTCTGTGGATAGATCAACTCATATTGCAGCGTCAGCGGCTGATTCTGCAGATACATTTGCACGGCTTTGTCCATGCCCATGACCTTGGCCGGGTCGGGGAACTGCAGAGACGGCCAGATATAGCTGTAGGAAGTGATCTGTTTGCTGCGGCCGTCAACGGTGATACGAATGCCATGCGTCGGACAGGGAATGTCGTTCTCCACGCGGGTAAACATAAACTGCCATTGATCCGGATTGCCTGCTTCCTTACTGTAGATCTCCTGGTAAGTGTCCTTCTCCAGTCGCACCGATTTCTGTTTTTCCGGCTGGATCCTGCTCATAAAATCGCGGGCGATTTTTTCCGCGGCAGATTTGTCCAGCGTCGGTTTTACTTCGCTCGAATTGCGCCGGTCAATATAGAAATTCATAATCTCCCCGGTCACAGCATCAACCTGGGCACTGACATAAATATATGTCTGGGCGTCCGCATCGCTGCGCCAGTTGAGGTTCCAGATACGTTTCTCCGGATCCTGATAATCTTTGTATAAATTGGCTTCTTGCAGTTTGCTGTCGGACGGTATCGTCACCCATTGTTTTACGACCGAAACAGCTTTCTCCTGGGAAATAAGATTGAGTGTATTATCGATTTCTGCTTGCTCCTGCGGGCTTAAATCAGCTTGCGGACTGTTCATACTCTTCTCGGCGGACCCCATTCCCTCGACATCATTGATTCCGTATATATTCTGATTTTCCATCGGCTTGCCGCTGACGGCGTCAATAACTCCGCCGGAGGAATGTGTCAGACGGTAAACCAGGCGGGGCTGAACTTTTTCCCCTGCACTGCGGATCGTATATTCGGGCGCAACAAAATATTGCAGTTCCAGCATATTGTTGGAGGCAAACGCCGCTGCTGCCTGCTCAGCGGATATATATTCGGCTTTGGCAGGAATGACTTTGTCAGACCAGTTCAGATTGTAGCTGTTCACTGTGCCATTGCTGCTGCTGATCTGGATGGTGACCCCCTCGTCTCCTACCGGTACCTGATTGGCCATCCTCTGCCAGTGCAGCTCATACTGTCCCCCTTCCCAACTGCTCAGGGGGATGATCTGCTGGTTGGGTACATATTGCAGATAAGCGACCCGGTCGGGGATCAGTTTTTTAAGCAGATCGAGACCGATTTTTTGCGCTTGCTCGATCGAAACAGCCGGGATCTCAGTCGTCTGACGACCCTGTCTGTAGATATGCATGGAGGTGATGACGCCGGTGGTGGCGTTGACTTCGGCGTTCATGGATCCTTTCATGTTTTGCTTGTCAGTCCAGTTCAATGTCCAGATCTGACCGTTGTCACTGCTGCGAAAGCCGGACGTAAACTCCGTGTACTCTGCGGGTACGGTAAAATTCTGTTTAACCTTCTGGATGGCCTGTTCCAGCGACAGCGCCGGTTTATTTTCCGCCGCCATGACACCAGTCGGCAGCATGGCAAACAACATCAGGACCATCACCAGCAGGCTCATTCCTCTGCGTAAACGATTGTTCATCCTCACACTCTCCTGTCATAAATAAGTACAATGTTTCACCCCTGAAGATCCGTTCTGTCTTCCCTGCCTTTAAAACACACTTGAGTGGTGCACCCCACGTGGTCGGGATTATATAACTCCCAGAATTATCTTCTATACCCATTTACGGTTTCGGTCTGCTTACCTTACACGTACAGTCAAAAAAACCCGGGGATCAAATACCCCGGGTCTGCTGAAATATTTACGCGTCTTCAAAACCGCCGGCTCGTAATTTTCTTTGAAAATAGATAAAGATCGGAAAAGGAATAATGATCCACCCCATGCTCTTGATCAGACTGTTGGTGGCCCGTTCAGTTTGCCTTTGTTTCTCCGCTGCGACCATCGCATCATAGTTTTCTTTCAATTGTTTCTCGGTCATTTTGCTGACATCACCGGCGGAAGCTTCCATTTTTGCCCCGCCTTGCTTAAATTCTTCAAAAGACTGGTAATAACCGGTGGGAGCGACCATATCAGCGATCGCCATAAAAGCAGCTACTCCCCCGCCAATGGTCATCATCAAGGTTGCAAACAGTACCAGGTAAACATAAACCTTCTTAATCACTTCATCGCCTCCATTTTTGGATTCACTTTTAGCCCCGGCAATAATCAAGCCAGCCAATGCCAGAATTCCGCACAGTACCAATAAAGATACCACCATGCTCATATGCCACCTCAATTCCGCATTTTGCACTGTATATCAACTATATGCTCATTATAGCCGATTACTTTCACCAAAAACAGAAAGTTGACAGTGGGGACGGTCCTTTTCGCGCAAGTCGGGGACGGTTAGTGCTTGCGTGAAAATGGTCTCACGCGCAAGCAAGAACCGTCCCCGACTTGCGCGACTTGCGCATACTATTGAACGTAAGTCGCTTGATATTGCTGCTGGGCTGCTTCCAGTTGGGGAATACCGCGGTCACATCGTAAACTTAGCAGAGAGCAATGTTTCTCACAAGCATCGCAGAACAAGCTGCTCAGGTAAGTATTCAGAGAAGGTTTGTCATCGCTGCTGCCGGAGCTGATGCTGCTATTCGAAGATGTATCGCTGCTCTGCTCTGATTGAGTGAGACTGTCACCGCTATCCGTGACTGAATTGTCGTCAGTGGTTGGATTTGAATACTGGGGAGCGTTGTCTTCATAGTAGACATTACCGCCCTGTTCCCAGCCGTGACCATGTCCATGTCCGTTGCGGGGACGATCCGCATAATAGTTATCCTGGTTTTGAACGGATTCCTGCTGGCCCTTGTCGTTGGCTGCGGTATTCGCGCTGGAAATCTCCTTGGAGAATGCGCCGGTTTGCGTATACAAAAGACTGAGAATCAGTAAAATCCCTGCCATGCTCAGTCCTGCCCTGGCCCATGCCGGTCGGGCCGGAGCCTTGAACAGTTTGGGTACGTTTTTCTTGATAAACTGCCAGTGCAGAACAATATGCAGCCCGAATAAACCGATACATGCATAGGAAACCCATTTATGCACGTCGACCAGCGTGTGACTGATCATTTCATCGGAGGGAAACAGAACCATGGAGATCTGTACGCCTGTAATGATGATCGTCGCTACCGCCAGCAAAGATACGGTGTTGAGCAGATAAAATAGCCTGGGTTTGGTTTTCATCCGGGGATTGAAAAGATTTTTGGTGATGCTTTTGACCCATGACCAATTGAGGACGATATGGTAAATGAGCAATCCGCCCATGACCAGCCCGGCGATTTCATGAAAGGTAAAGCCGGTGTCCTTTGCATATAACAAAGCAATAAACAATATGGTCAGAACGATATCCAAAATCAGTTTGGTACGATTTCGTTCCTGCATTTTAAATTCCTCCATATCAGATTTGAATTTTAACCTATCGATAGTTTATCCGGCGAATATGAATTTCCCGTGAAATAATTCTTAAGAATTATTAATAGAAAGTTGCTAAAATTAATCAAAAGTGGACAGATGGGGACGTACCCCGATTGTCAACTTTTTCACACTTTTCCAGGGAAGTCGAAGGGGGTGGTGGCCATGAACCAATATTTGCTGAATCTGGCTGTCAACGCAGAGGAAAGACAACTGCTGGCCCGGCTGGACGAGCTGGCCCGTAAGGCTTCGCAGGGAACGGCAGGCCGGAGCGATTTTTTGGATCTTCGCCAGCAGGTTTTGGCCGAGGCAGTTGCAGCCCAGTATGGAGAAATCGTCTGGCAAATTGACGGAGGATTTGAAGGCGCGGAGCGCAAGCGTTTGCTGCTCGGTCCGGCCTGGGAAAATGACGACCTGGATAATCAAATCCAGTGCCTGCATATAAAAAGCACCGACAAAATGGGATCGTCGCCGGGACATCGGGACTATCTGGGCGCCATCATGAATCTTGGCCTCAAGCGAGAGAAATTCGGCGACATCCTTGTACAGGAGCGGGAAGCTTTCGTCATGGCCGACCGAAGCATGAGCGCCTATCTCTGCCAGCAGCTTGAACGGGTGGGACACAGCAAAGTGACTACCGAAGTGATTGCCATGAAAGATCTGCAGCTTCCTGAAGCAGCCCCACAGCAGATCACCTGTACCGTTTCCGCATTGCGTCTGGACGCGGTATTGGCTGCCGCCTGCCGGATATCGCGGGCAGCAGCAGTGGAGCTGATTGAAGCTGGTCAGGTGCGGTTAAACCACCAGGTGATAGAGAAAAACGCCTCATTATTGGAAGAAGCGGATTTGCTCTCGGTACGGGGCTACGGCCGTATCCGCGTGGATGAAGTGGAAGGCGTCAGCAAAAAAGGCCGCCTGCGGATACGCCTGTCCAAATGGTAACCCCGCGCAAGTCAAGAACCGTCCCCAACT
>JAGFXV010000261.1 GCA_017861475.1 Bacillota bacterium
CTGACAGCAGCAACGCGGCCAGATTCGTGGCCAGAAAAACCTTGTTGGTCAAAAATTTATCCGCGACCAAAGTAGACGTCGAGCCGACCGGCTCATTATGAAAATATATCGGGAATATGGTCTGCAGATCCCCAACCCGATGGTGATCGATAATTTCCAGAATTTCTGCTTCCTCGACTCCGTCCACAGCCTGCTTCTTTTCATTATGATCGACCAAAATAATTTGTTTACGTTTCATTTGCAGCAGATTATAACGAGAAATCATACCTAAATAACGATTGTCATCGTCAACCACCGGATAATTACGAAAGCGCGTGGAAAGCATCATTTTTTTTGCTTCCTCGGCTTTTTCATCTTTTTCAAATAAAACCAGATCTCTGGACTTCATAAACGAGGATGCCTTTTTGGCCAGAATCTGGCGCAGGATTTCCGGACTGTTGTCAATGTCCCGGCCGGTCCCCAGCGCTTCCAGATAAATCATGGCCACGTCGCCGATGGTTATCAAACCGAGAAACTTTTGTTTTTCATCCAGTACCGGCACGGTTTTGAGTTTGTTGTTGCGCATGATATTGCCCAATTCAACCAGGGTCGTATCAGCATTAATATAAAGTGAACGTTCATCATCCAGCAGATCTTCTACCGTGGTGCCGACATTGGATAGGATCATCGGATACTCAAACTCCAGATGATCGAGCAATTTTTTCAGTTCGTCCTTTAATTCTCCGGCCGCTGCTGCAATATAGACGCCTTTATCAGTGCTCTGCTTGTAAACCTTGTAACAGATTGCAGCCGCAATAGAATCTACATCCGGATTTTTGTGTCCGATGACATATACCGGTTTCATTCATACCCCTCCAACATTAACTTGAATTTATATTTGCTCCTGTAAAAACAGGTTGGCGATAAACTGGGCCGCCAGCACATCTTCAAGGGAATTGCGGCTGGCAGCGATAATGGCCAGACCTTTGTCCTGTTCGCTGAACATGCTCCTGGCCCGCCGTACGGCAGACAGCGCCGGCTGGATTCCCTTTTGACTAAAAGTACGGGCTACGGTACCGGTGATCACCCGTCCCTTCTCGGTAAAAGCTGCATCATAGGCAACTCCTCCGGTATCGGAAACGGCTACCACAATCTTGTCTTTAAAATCAGCCAGTTTGGGCGTTTCTGCGCCAATATTGGGAATGACTGCTTCCACCATGCCGTGTTCACTCTCAATCCCCTTCATCAGTTTCTGGCAGCGGGCCAACCTCTCTTGGTCGCTTCCTACCCGCGGTTCAGCCACCACAATGATTCCTTGCCCGGCGACACGGGCCAGGCGGGCGGCATGTCGGCCGATCTCTTCCGGCATCACTTTGACCGGGGCCCGGGTGAAATCAGGACTTGCCCCCAAAACTGCAGCTGCTCCCGCATCAAGAGCACTTTCCAGCGTAGTGGACATATCAATGACATCGACAATCATGACCAGCAGACCTGCCCGGGCTGCTTCACGGGCGCCGCTGGCGTCACTGTCAACGATGATCCTGCGCAATTTTTCCATCCCTGTTCTCCTCCCGCCACTGATTACCTTTTATGCCAGGCATATTGCACGCCGATAATGCTTTTGCCGTCCTGAATTTCTCCAGTAAAAATCATCTGATAAGCATCCTGCAGGGGTAAACGAATCATTTCCACAAATTCATCCTCGTCCGTATCATCCTGCCCTTCGTGCAGTCCCCTGGCCAAATAGATATGCAGCTTTTCATTACAAAAGCCCGGGGCACTGTAGTACGCCAAAATCTTTTGCCAGTGATCAGCTGTCAAGCCGGTTTCCTCCCGTAATTCACGCTGGGCACAGGCCAGTGGATCCTCATCCGCTTCCAGCGTTCCGGCAGGGATCTCCAGCAGTACCTGTTCAACCGGTTTGCGATACTGCCTGACCAGAATGATATTTTCTTCTTCATCCAGCGCAATGATTGCTACTGCCCCGGCATGCTCCACAATTTCCCGGGTGCTCTCCCGGGAATCCGGCAATCTCACTTTATCTACTCTAAGTTTTATAATTCTGCCTTTAAATATTTCCCTGCTGCTTATGGTCTCTTCATTAAAGTCCATTATTCTTCCTCCCGGAATATTTTCCCATCGATTGCATATCCTATTGACGAGGTGATGTTTTGTGGAAATAACAGTACAAACAAATTCCGTATATTTTTTTGGTCAGGTCAAGGATCTGACAGATTTTCTGTCCGCCTGGCCATCCGACTTGACGCTGGCAGAATTTATCCATCTGCATATGAATTAATTTTGCGCTTCGTTTTAAGCCTGAAGCAGATAATGAGGTAATTTACCTTGTGCCAGCCGGACAGCCGTCAATGCAACGGCTCCAAGGCTTAAGAAAAACTCCCGGTCTTCATCGATGCTCCGCCCCATGGTAGTCATTTTTAAACCGCAGTTTTGCATAACAGGGAGGCAGTCGTTTGCATCCTCCATACAAATTTTATGCTTTTCCATCAATTTGGTGTTGCGCAGTTGCTGCATAATATAGTCACTCTGCGGATCATTCAGTAATGGCAGCGGTACCAGGACCGGTACCTTGCATATACGACTTAACACTGTCAGGCTATGGTGACTGATGCCGCGGTGACGTTCGCGCCGGTCGGCAAAACTAACGCGCGGTACGGCCACCGGCATCCCCTCCAGGCTGTCAACCGCGTTGAGGATATCCCCCTGTTCAACTCCTGTAAATCCCCATTTGGTTCCCGTACCTACGATTCCGGGTCCCATAGTGACGATGATCACATCCGCCTTTAGTACATGGCGGGCGGCCAGCATAGCTGAGTAAATATTGACAGCTTCCAGATCGCCGCCGAAGGCGTGCCCGCAGGTCACGGTTCCAACCAATAAACCCTTGTTTTTGAGCCATTCGACATTTTGACTGAAAGCCATTGGTAAAGCTGCACCGTCAGTCATAACATAGGCTACTCTAAGCTTTGCATGGGCGGCCAGGCTTACACAGATTGGCGCCAGCATCGAATGCAGGGTAGCTACCAAAACCGGGATACCCTCCAGACTGTCGGCCTCCGCCATCGTCTGGTGCCAGGGACTATCCTCTTCTTCTACTGCCAATACTTTTATTTGTAAAGGAGTATAGCGCAGTTTCATGATATGTCCGCCGGGGGCAAGCTCACGTCCGGCGGGATCGACTTTGCTGATAATATAATGATAACCGCCGCTGCCCAGCGACAACGCCATGGCTGTCGTATTGAGCAAAACCTGGTCTCCGGGCAGGATATCTTCTGTCAAAGCGCTATAAGCGATACATTTCTCCTCCCGTCCCTCAACCTCTGCCAGGAAACCTTTGATCCCCGGGCGGGAAAATAATTCTTTTATGATTCTGGCCCTTCTGCTTTGAATCATACTGCCCCCCTATTGCATATCAGCCAGATACTGCTGAATGATGGCCAATACCAGTTTGGCATCATCGACCAGATCTCTCACCTTAATATATTCGTCGCTGGTGTGCACATTGCTCATGCCTGTACCCAGATTGGCACAGCGTATATTGTTGCCGTTGACAATGGCTGCATCACTGCCGCCGCCGGTACTGACCAATTCCACCTTCAGTCCCAGTCCCTGGGCTGCTTTTTTGGCCAATACAACGACTTTTTCCTTTTCATCCAAACTTATTTCCGGATAGAGAAACTTGACCACCACTTCCGGCTGGCCGCCGTTTTTGCTCACTTCTTGGCAGAACGTCTGCTTCAGTTGCATGGTCAGCTGATCCAATTCCGCCCGCGAATGGCTGCGGGCTTCACCTTTGACATAGCAGCTTTCTGCCACAATATTGCGTGCCTCCCCGCCTTTGATAATGCCAAAGTTGCAGGTGGTGGTCGGGTTTAGCCGTCCGCAGGGCATAACCAATGCTTTTGCCATGATCTGGATAGCGTTGATGCCGTCTTCCGGGTTGATGCCGGCATGCGCAGCTTTACCCTGAACCGTATAGGATATTTCATTCTGACAGGGAGATTTGACAACGATTGTACCCGGCGCTCCTCCGCTGTCCAGTGCATAAGCGATCTCAGCGTTCAGGCAGGCGTAATCAAACTGTTTGGCACCCAGCAGCCCCTGTTCTTCACTAACCGTGAACAGCAGTTCCAGCGGAGGATAGTCCAAATGATTCTCACGCAGCGTTTCATAAGCTTCCAGAACTGCAGCTACTCCGGCTTTATCGTCAGAAGCCAAAATGGTTTTACCGGCGCTGCGAATGATGCCGTCATCGCCCAGTTCCGCCTTGATGTCACCGCCGGGAAAAACCGTATCCATATGGGTAAGGAACATAAGCGGCTTAACATCTGCCGTACCAGCGATCCTGACCAGCAGGTTGCCCGAGTTTCCCTCCAGCATTTCACCCGCCTGATCTTCCACACAGATTGCGCCGCGATTACTAAAATACTGCCTTAAATAATCACGAAAAGCGGCTTCTTCCCCCGAAGGAGAACTTATTTCAACCATTTTCATAAAATGTTGGACCAGTCGTTCTTCATTAACCATTTGCTTCACCTCTTCCTATTTGATCGATTGCTCTCAGTATTTTGTTGTTTTCAATCGTAGTAGTCAAAGAATATTTTTCGGTATATAGATGCATTGCTATCAGGAATAACAAGAACCCGATCCGCACCGGCAGTGACAGCCACGCCGCCGCATACATCCCCAAAGCCAGACCCAAAACGTTGGAGCCGGCATCTCCCATCATAGCCCGTGCCTTGACATCGGCAGGCAGATAACAGAGAACCGCCCCCAACAATGGCATCAACAGTAAATAATCGACTTCAGGCAGGGCAAAAGCTGCGATCAGAAGGAGAAAAAACAAATAGCCCT
>JAGFXV010000262.1 GCA_017861475.1 Bacillota bacterium
GAATATAGTTCTGCACTTCATCTGTAAAATCGATGAAAGTCATATGAGTAAATGAAATTCCAGATAATTACAAGACAAGTATTGCTGTTATCTGTGAGGCGCTTTCGAATTTTAGGAGGAAAGAAGAAATGATAGAAAGTAAATTTAACGCGGGAGCCATGCAAGGGATCGTTGTACTGGATCTGACAAGAGTATTGGCAGGACCATATGGTACCATGATATTCGCAGACATGGGGGCGGATGTCATCAAAATTGAACAACCGGTAACCGGGGATGATACCCGTTTATTCGGACCATACCAAAACGGAGAAAGCGTATACTATATTACTAACAACCGCAATAAGAAAGGGATTACTTTAAATCTAAAATCGCCCAAAGGGAAAGAAGTATTTAAAGAAATGGTCAAAAAAGCGGATGTTGTCGTGGAAAATTATCGTCCGGGAACCATGGAAAAATTAGGTCTTGGTTATGATGTCTTAAAGGAGATCAATCCCAAAATTATCTACGGGTCCATTTCCGGTTTTGGCCATTACGGCCGCTATAAGGAACGGCCGGGCTATGATATCATTGCGCAGGCCATGAGCGGATTAATGAGCACGACTGGTTGGCCAAGCACAGGTCCGACAAGGACGGGTACGGCTTTGGGCGACGTATTGGCGGGATTATGGATGGCCATTGGCGTGCTCGGAGCTTTGCAAGGGCGAAACGTGACCGGCGAAGGGCAAAAAGTAGATATCGCTTTAGTGGACTCTGCCGTA
The DNA here is from genome assembly GCA_017861475.1 of Bacillota bacterium. Lineage (GTDB taxonomy): Bacteria > Bacillota > Syntrophomonadia > Syntrophomonadales > Syntrophomonadaceae > Syntrophomonas_B. The sequence goes on from JAGFXV010000262.1 coordinate 759, forward strand.
TCCGCCATGGGCAATATCAATATGATTTATTTGGCAGAAAACCGTCTGCCTGAACGGATTGGCAACCGTTATGAGGCTGCTTACCCCTATGATTCTTTTGACTGCAGCGACATTGCCTGTGTTATTGGTGCAGGAAATAACAAACTTTGGAAAACTCTGTGTGGTCTTATGGGGAGAGAAGATTTAGCGGAAATGGATAAATACCGCAACTCTCCGGACCGTACGAAACATTATCAAGAATTAAAACCAATCGTTGAACAATGGACAAAGACCAAAACAGCCGCTGACGTTGTTGAAACTTGTTTGGCAGCGGGTGTTCCGGCAGCGCCAATCTATGATGTTTCGCAGGTGAGCTCTGATCCGCATATCGCCAAGGACCGGGAGATGTTCATCGAACAGGATCATCCGAAGGCCGGAAAAGTCATTGTAACCGGCTCGCCTTTAAAACTGTCAGGCACACCGGTAACGATGAGAACGGTAGCTCCGTCCCTGGGACAGGATAATGTCGAAGTCTTTACCAGTTTGTTAGGGATGAGTGAGCAACAGATTTCAGAACTCAAAGAAGCCGGCGTAATTTAAAGAGGGATTCATTGGGCAAACAAGCCTCCTGTCATAGGATAACTATGATAGGAGGCTTGTTTGCAAAGGAAAACAGTCTGGATAAAGGATCGACGATTATGAGATCATAATTGGCGGATACGCAGATTTAAGAAGGGAATACCACATGTAAGAGCGAAAGTATTATCCGAATAAAACGGTACAATTTTCGTTGGAACAATAAGGGAGAAAGCAATGTTTTTTACGGGTCTTCTGAATAATATTACGTTGATGCTGGCACTGTGTTTTTTTTATCGATTGATCGTGCGCCGCTGGAGTGTTGAAACCTTAACAGGAACGATCTTTACAGGCCTTGTTTTTGGTGGAGTGGCGATCATTGGTATGCTTTATCCGGTAGAATATTCGACAGGACTCATTTTTGACGGACGCACGATCCTGTTAAGCGTTCTCGGCTTATACGGAGGTCCAATGCCGACGGCCATTGCGGTTGCCATGACGGGCGTTCTCCGGATATGGCAAGGGGGAGTCGGCCTGTGGACGGGACTTGCAACAATTGTTTCATCAGCTCTTATTGGTGTTCTTTACGGTCGTATGCGTGTGCGGCGTCCATGGCTAATGGACTCAATTTATTTGTATCTTTTTGGTGTTGTGGTTCATGTGGTAATGCTTCTTTGTATGCTTTTATTACCTGATGATATGCAATGGCTGGTTTTGGGTGAGATTGCGGCGCCGATCCTGATCATTTATCCGGGCGCGACGATGTTATACGGATTGCTGATGGTTCAATTGGAAGAAAAAGAAAAAGCAAGTATTGCTTTACGCGAAAATGAAGCGCAACTGAAGGCGATGTTTGATCATTCATTTTTATTTATCGCGCTGCTGGCGCCAGATGGCAGAGTACAGCACGTCAATAGGCCGGCATTGGTTTTTATTGGACGGCAAGAAGAGACTGTGATCGGGGTATTTTTTGGGGAAACACCTTGGTGGTCTGGCCGGAAAGCAGAACAAGACACCATTCATCGTGCGATACAAAGAGCGGCAATGGGACAATCAACTCGTCAGGAAGTTAGCTGCATGAACAATCAGCAGGACGAACGTATCCTTGATCTGTTTATTAAACCGGTTTTTGATGCTCAAAATCGCGTGATTTTTGTTGTTGCGGAAGGCTGGGATATCAGTGACCGTAAGAAGTTGGAAAAACAGCTGCAGCAGAAAACAAGAGAAATACATGATACCGCCTATTATGATGTATTGACTGGTCTGCCTAACCGCGCCCATCTGAATCAAAAATTGCAGGAGGTGATGGCCGAGGCTCGTCGTGGCAAAGGCTCTGGGAGCATTCTGTTCATTGATTTGGATGATCTGAAAATGGTGAATGATGCGTTTGGCCATTCTGTTGGGGACCAAATGATTATTAAGGCCGGCCAAGATATCATAGCTGCAGCCGGAAATCAAGCCTTCGTATCAAGAATCAGCGGCGACGAATTTATTGTTATTTTGCCGGGAGAGAATGACCGCACTCGGGTTGCTCATATCGCAAACCGCATTATCGACGTAATATGTAAAGAACCTTTAAGCGGGGCGAATATCAATATTTCAGCCAGTGCCGGGGTGGCTATTTATCCTGATGACGGAGATACTGACGAAGATATCTTAAAACATGCGGATAATGCATTGTATGTTGCAAAGCGGTCAGGGAAAAATTGTTCATTCTTTTATGAAAAAAGCATGCAAATGCAAGCTTATGAAAAAATGATGTTGATCAATAGCCTGAGAAACGCGCTGAATCGTAGAGAACTTGTACTGCATTATCAGCCGCAGGTAACCGCTGCTGGCAGGATCGTTGTCGGATTTGAGGCATTGCTGCGCTGGAACAGCCCGGAGCACGGGTCTGTATTGCCCAGTTTGTTTATTCCGCTGGCGGAAGAAAGTGGTCTTATCCGGCCAATTGGGCAATGGGTATTCCGGGAAGCCTGTGTGTTTGCGCGTCGCTTATCTGATATGGGCAGGGGAGATATTCGCATTGCGGTTAACGTATCGCCGCGGCAACTGGCAGATCCTGATTTTATCAATATTGTCAGGACTATTTTGGCGGATGTGGATATTGAACCGTGCCAACTCGAACTCGAAATTACAGAAAGTGTTCTCCTTGTGTCCATTGATGATACAATACAGAAACTGAATGAACTGCAGTCCATGGGGCTGCGTCTTTCGTTGGATGATTTTGGGACAGGTTATTCCTCGTTGACCTATCTGCAGCGTCTTCCGGTGAATACCATGAAAATCGATAAGACGTTTATTGATATGATTATGGCAGATGAAGTTCAACCGGCAATTATTGCCTCTATTATTGATATGGCACATGTTTTGAAAATGAGCGTGGTAGCGGAAGGGGTGGAAATGGAAAGACAATACAATTACCTGGTTCAAAATCAGTGTGATGTGATTCAAGGGTATTTTATCGGCCGGCCGGTTTCAGGGGAAGAGGCGATCCAATTCCTGATTAACATGGACCAGGAAGAACGGGCAGCTGGGTAGCAAACTATTTAATATCGATAATATTTATTATG
>JAGFXV010000263.1 GCA_017861475.1 Bacillota bacterium
GCTGTATGTGATACTGATATTCGTCAAATATTCTGTATTTAAGGAGTAATTTTTATGACAACCATGCTTATAACAGATAGTACAGCCTATCTGCCAGACTTTATCGTAAAAAAATACGGGATTACCATTGTGCCGTTAAACGTCCATCTGCCCCGGCAGGATTTCAAAGAAGGTGAAGGCCTAAGCAACCAGGAATATTATCAATTTCTGAGAAACAATCGTGTCTTTCCGACAACTTCACAGCCTTCAGCCGGAGAATTTCTGGAGTTGTTCAAGCAACTTTCCCCCGGTGATGAAGCGCTGGTGATTTTGATATCTTCAAAATTGTCAGGTACGGTACAATCAGCACAAGTAGCCTGTTCGATGCTGCCTGATGATCACCCGCCGGTTACAATTATCGATTCATTATCCGGAGCCATGGGGTTGGGTTTTCAGGTTATTCGCGCTGCCGAAATGTTATCGGAGGGTATTGCTGTAAATGAAATCAGCGCAGAAATTGAAACGATGATCCAGACCATGCAGATCTATTTTATGGTGGACGATCTCGAATATCTGGTCCGGGGCGGCAGGATCAGCAAATTGAGCGGTATTTTGGGAAATATTCTCCAGTTGAAACCTATTCTGACGGTTAAAGCCGGAGAAATCGTGCTGTTTGATAAAGTTCGTACCACGGGTAAAGCCCTCCAGCGTATTTTCGATGAGCTGGAAAAGCATCGTCATGATCTGCATAAAATTACAGTGATGCACGTTGATGCTCCAGAAAATGCACAACAACTGCAGACCAAACTCCAGACCAATTATTCTGTTCCGATATATCTGGTTGAAGTCGGTCCGGTTATCGGAACCCACGTAGGCCCGGGATGCCTGGCAGTAATTTTTTATTAAAAACCAAGGCTGTCCGAATGGTTTATCATCCGGACAGCCTTTTTTCTGTCTAAAGCATTTCATCAACAATTATGACTGATTATTGTCGGCTAATTGTTCTTTTTGGCCGTTCTCCTCTTTTTTCCCGGATGAATGATCCCGTCCGGTATAATAGTTATACCAGGCAGAGGTTTGATAAAGGTCCCAATTGGCCGGCGGCAGGTATTGATTTTCCAATTGTTCTTCCTCATTATACGCTTTCAGCATGGCATAAGCCCTGACCCAGATACATTTCTTTTCGTTGGGAAACACTTCACACCAGCCGTCATAGCTTCCGCCGCAGGGACCGTTGCGCTGGTTTTTGGGGCATTGCGACATGGGGCAGAGATAAGCCATGTCAAGCAAAGCACAATCGCCGCAATCCCTGCACCCGTTGCCAACCACCTTAAGCATATGCTCGAATTTGTAGCGGCGGGGGTTTTTGACTCCCGCATAATGACTGTGCAGCAGAGGATAAAGATTTTTGCCCGGGGTAAAAAATAAATGATGAAACAATCGCATTAACTTATAATTGATACCCGCCGGGATTTCAGGCTGCAGGTTGGCACGATCCTCTGGGTCTGTGGTATTAAGGCCTGTCTTCTCTTCCCTGGCAAAAAAATAAAATCCATGGGACTGGGGATAATTAAATTCTTCAATCAGTTTCATCCAGTCAGCGCTTAGTTCCTCGCCCTTGTCAATGATGTATTCGACCTGTTCATATTTAACGTTATGCCCGCCGATGTCGACACCATCAAAACCCATGCCCTTCATCAAAGCATACATTTTGGCAGCCCGCAGCAGCCTGGCACCGACGCCTTTGTCTTCGGCGTTTCTTTCCTGATCGATTTCTGCCAGTAGTTTGTCCGGTACCACACAACCCGGCAGTTGGTTGGTATTCATCATTCTGGCCGCACCATAGGGAAGAATATACAAATTGCCTATGACCGGCAGATTAGCATCAATCCCCCGGATAAACTGCAAGACCTCATGAAATTTACGGGCGTCAAAGCCCAGCTGGGTTACGATAAAAGCTGCTCCATGACTGATTTTCTTGCGCAATTTTTGATATTGACCCATAAGTTCAGCTTCCGTAGCTTTGAAGGGAGAAACTACACTACCCGCAAAAAAATCACCGGGCTGTTGGAAAGTCGATTTATTGGCTTCCTTGATTTCCAACCCTTTATTCATATCAGAAATAAGCTGCAAAACATGCACGGGGTCCAGATCAAATACCGGTTTAGGCCGGCCTGCAAAACCACTGGTCGGATAATCACCGGTCATGACCAAAAGGTTTTTTACACCGGCCCTGTTCAGGGCATATAGTTCGGATTCGATCTGATTACGGTTTTTATCTTTACAGGTAAAGTGAACCAGCGGTTCGATCCCCAGTTTTAGTATCTCCGTCCCCAGGTAAGCTGCCGACAAGGCCGGCTTGCCACCTGGATTGTCGGTTATGGAAAGGGCATCGATCCTGCCGCCCCTGGCAGCCTGCCCGGCTGCAAAAATGGCGTTCTCCTGTGCTTTTTCATGGGCTCCCCGGCCGGGGACCAGTTCCCAGGTTACTGTAAACTCGTTTTTATTCTCTAATGATTCCTTAAATTTATTGCGGTTCATTATTTTATCCCCCTTGAAACTGTCTCCGGAAAAGATACGGCCGGGTTTAACCCGACCGCTGAACTCGCTGTTATCTTAAAATGGCATGATCGGTATTAGGACATATTGGCAATCAGTGCATCAACAAACTGTGAACATTTGACTTCGGAGGCTCCCTCCATCAGTCTGGCGAAATCGTAAGTAACCACCTTGCTGGCGATGGTTTTTTCCATGGCCTTTATGATCAGATCGGCTGCCTCATCCCACTTGAGGTGTCTCAGCATCATCTCTCCCGAGAGGATGACGGAAGACGGATTGACTTTGTCCAGGTTGGCATATTTGGGTGCCGTGCCGTGAGTCGCTTCAAAAATGGCATGTCCGGTCTGATAGTTGATGTTGGCTCCGGGAGCAATGCCAATACCGCCCACTTGTGCTGCCAGTGCATCAGAAATGTAATCGCCGTTCAGATTCAGGGTTGCCACTACATCAAACTCGGAAGGACGGGTAAGAATTTGTTGCAGGAAGATGTCGGCAATGGCATCCTTGATGATAATTTTTCCGGCTGCTTCTGCTTCCTTCTGAGCCTTGTCTGCAGCTTCGGTACCTTCTTTGTCTTTGATGGCATCGTATTGATTCCAAGTAAAGACCTTGTCACCATATTCCGTTTCAGCTGCTTCATATCCCCACTGCTTAAATCCGCCTTCGGTAAACTTCATGATATTGCCTTTGTGTACCAGCGTAACGCTCTTCAAATCTTTGGCGAGGGCATGCTCAATAGCTGCGCGGACCAAACGTTTGCTGCCTTCCTCGGAAACCGGCTTGATGCCCAAGGCAGACGTTTGCGGAAAACGGATTTTATCCACGGCCATTTCATCAAGTAAAAAATGCATCAGTTTCTCTGCCTCAGGGCTTCCCTGCGGATATTCGATCCCGGCATAAATGTCTTCCGTATTTTCGCGGAATATTACCATATCGACATCCTGAGGCCTTTTAACGGGTGAGGGTACACCTTCAAACCAGCGTACCGGCCGCAGGCAGGTATATAGATCCAGTTTTTGCCGTAAAGCAACGTTTAAAGAACGGATTCCCCCGCCAATGGGAGTCGTCAAGGGGCCTTTGATGGCAATGATGTATTCTTTTATAATGTCCAGGGTTTCCTGGGGCAGCCATTCACCGGTCAGATCAAAAGCTTTTTCGCCTGCCAGCACTTCTTTCCAGACGATCGATTTCTGTCCGTTATAGGCTTTATCAACAGCCGCATCCAACGCCCGTGAAGCAGCCGCCCAGATATCAGGCCCGGTTCCATCTCCAATGATAAAGGGGATGACCGGGTGATCCGGCACATTCAAAATTCCGTTTGATACCGTTATTTTCTCCCCGTTAGCG